>JAAEOZ010000553.1 GCA_024222685.1 Gammaproteobacteria bacterium
ACAACCAGACCGAATGCGGCGATTTGCTCGATTTCAGGGCACCGCTCAAGCCGTTGCGGGCTTTCGAGGATCGGCTGATAAACGAACCGCAAGCCGGTATTCTATTCGGCTTTGAGGAGTACCTTGCACTGGTTGACTGGACGGGTCGCACCATCCGCAGTGACAAGCGTGGTCATATAGACGCGTCACTACCGCCTATCCTGGCCAGGTTACAAATCACCCCAGAGCAATGGCGAATCAATACCACGCAATTCGAAGCCATTCATCCAGGACGATTCAATCGACTCACCCCGCAGCTCGATACGGGATAGATTCCACTTATCTACCATCCACATACTGCTGGCCAGGTGCTGACCACGGGCAGATATTGCCTGCATTCAGAAATATTGCGAAAAATGTATATTACTCGTTGGTCGCGTCGATTTTAATTTCGAATTAATTGAATAATTCTCGATTATCAGGAGTTCTGATTCTTATCTCCTGGAGAGTGTGTGCTGAGATGGTCACTCCCAAAAGGCATCATAAATGTGCCACCATTGAGAGTGAAAACAATTCAATGTAATCATTGGGAGCGACCATCATGAAATGTAACTTAGTCAGTATCGATTTAGCAAAAAGTATTTTCCAGATTTGTGGTTTTGATGACGATCGAAAAGTGCTGTTTAACAAACAAGTTAAACGCTCTAATCTGATTCACGAACTCACTAAAATAGACCCCACGAATATCGTCATGGAGGCTTGCTATAGCTCTAATCCCTGGGGCAGGCGCATTGAAAGATTAGGGCATAATGTCTTTCTGATACCACCTTTTGCCGTTAAACCTTTTGTCATTGGCAACAAAAACGACCATAACGATACCATCGCCATCGGCGAGGCATTCTTCAGGCCCCGGATTCGATTTGTAGCCGTCAAGACCGTCGAACAGCAAGATATCCAGTCGCTCACCAAGATCAAGGATTTATTGATCAGGCAACAAACCGCATTGAGCAATCAATTAAGGGGATTGCTGACCGAATACGGGTTAGTGGCACCCAAAACAAGAGCGGCATTATGTCATGCGATTCCTTATTTTCTCGAAGATGCCGAGAATGAACTCAGTTTCGTCAGCCGGTCATTTATAAATCGACAATATGAAAATCTCAAACACACCATCGAGCAGATCGAGGCAGTCAAACAGGAACTCCACGAGCTGGTGAAAGATAAAGCCGATTATCAACGACTACTCACCATTCCCGGCGTCGGCCCGGTTATTG
>JAAEOZ010000554.1 GCA_024222685.1 Gammaproteobacteria bacterium
GCCAGACCCTCGTTGCTTATTGCCGCGCATTCACCAAGCCCGGCCATGGCTCGTTGATGTGCATGCGAGTGCAGGTTGGCGATTCCGGGAATAATAACTGAATGCCTGTCGCCGCCAGGGTAAGTGGTATCTGTAGAAATGGATGCGATGTTGCCCGACCCGTCGATTTCGATAGCAACATTATTTGCCCAGCCCTGCCCCAGTAAAGCCGATTCAGCCCATACTATTTTTGTCATGCATAAACCTGTTGAGTTATATCTACGTTTCTTCTGCGGCAATACTTGCGTCGTTTCGACAATAAATGTAGCATACTTGTATATACAAGTATAGCTATCTTAAGCCGATGCCATCAACATTACTGACTAATGCCAATGTCGCCACTTTAATGGGTGAGTCCGGTTATGGTTTGATGAATGAATCGGCGATTCTGATTGAGTCAGATACCATTAAGTGGGTCGGCTCGATGTCTGAGGCCAGGCGGTTTGTTGATGCCGAGATAATCGACTGCAGAGGCGGATTAATCACTCCGGGACTGATCGATTGTCATACTCATCTGGTTTATGGCGGGGATAGAGCCGATGAATTCGAACAGCGACTCGAAGGATTAAGCTATAGCGAAATCGCAGAACGCGGTGGCGGAATTCGCTCTAGCGTTGCTGCCACCCGTCAGGCTTCGCAGGCGGAACTGTTACAACAGGCAAAACCACGCCTACAACAACTGTTAGATGAAGGCGTCACTACGATTGAAATCAAATCCGGTTATGGCCTCGATTGTGAAAACGAAATCAAAATGTTACGTGTCGCCAGCTCTCTCGGAGACATTCATGACTTGCGCGTGTGCAAAACTTTTCTCGGTGCCCACGCCCTGCCACTTGAGTTTGCTAATGCTGCAGACGAGTATATAGATCTGGTTTGCTCGACAATGTTGCCACAGGCGGCTGCCGAAGGTCTGGTTGATGCGGTGGATGTATTCATCGAAACAATTGCCTTTGACACCATGCAGGCAAGAAAAATTTTCGACTGTGCCAGCGCATTGGGATTACCGCTAAAGGCGCATGTTGAGCAATTAAGTAATATCGGCGGTACGCAACTTGCCTGCGAATATAATGCGCTGTCGGTAGATCACATTGAATATCTGAGAGACGATGAAGTGCCTGAACTGGCCGAAACTGACACCGTAGCCGTATTGTTGCCGGGAGCATATTATGTATTACGCGAAACACAGCTGCCGCCGCTGGAGTCACTGCGCAAGCATCGTGTACCCATAGCCATTGCCAGTGATGCCAATCCGGGTAGTTCGCCCCTGCACTCCATTCTGTTAACCATGAATATGGCCTGTACCCTGTTTGGCCTGACGCCTGCGGAAGCTTTACGAGGTACTACCTTGAATGCGGCTAAAGCGCTCGGTCTCGACGATCAAATCGGTTCACTGGAACCAGGCAAGCAGGCTGATCTGGTGATCTGGGATGTACATAAACCATCGATGCTGGTCTATCAGATCGGGCTCAACCCCTGTGTCGCTGTGATGCGGGCTGGAAGATGGCGTAAACCACCTGTAGTGGGAGAAGCCTGATGCAAGCGATTCTAAACAGCTTCGGAGAACTGGACAAATTTTCGCCCGAGCCGTTGTATCAGCAAATCAAACAGATTATCGAGCGCTATATTCACGATGGAAAATGGCAGGCCGGACAGAAACTACCGTCTGAAAATGAACTGGTTGATGCGCTGGAAGTCAGTCGTATGACAGTAAACCGCGCGCTGCGTGAACTTACCCAGCAGGGGCTTGTAAACCGGGTTCATGGAAAGGGTACATTCGTCGCCGAGCGCCCACGACATGCCAGCCTGATCGAACTTGAGGATATTGCCACCGAAGTCCTTAGCCGGGGAAAAAGCTATCGATCGGAAGTGATTAATCTGCAGAGAAAAGCGGCCGACCAGGAACTTGCGGAGGCGATGCAGCTTAATGTCGGCAGCGAGCTTTACTACCTGTGCGCGGTGCATTTTCAGGACGAGCTGCCAATACAGCTTGAATCACGATATGTTAATACACTGCTGGTACCTGAATTTATGCAGCAGGATTTTACCCAGATAACTTCCACCGCCTATTTATTACAACAGTTCCGTCCCGACGAAATGGAGCACATCGTGCGCGCGATTACTGTAGACAGGACTACCCAGCAGCTGTTGCAGATAAGAGTGGATCAGCCCTGTCTGCAACTTGGCCGACGTACCTGGGTAGGCCAGCAGGTTGTTACTCAGGTGACGCTGACCTACCCTGGCAACCGTTATGAGCTTGGCGCAAGATACGCCACCAATGATTATGAGCCGCGCCTATAAAGCGCCATTAGAGGATACCGATATGCCTTTAGATAGAACCGACAACAGCCGAAAAATCCGTGCACCACGCGGTAACCAGCTAAGCTGCAAAAGCTGGCTTAGCGAAGCAGCTTATCGCATGATCCAGAACAACCTGGACCCCGAAGTTGCCGAGAAACCCGAACAGCTTATCGTTTATGGCGGAATCGGTCGTGCCGCACGTAACTGGGAATGCTACGACAAAATACTGGAATGTCTGCGGGAGCTTGAGGACGACCAGAGTTTGCTTATTCAATCGGGTAAGCCAGTCGGTGTGTTCCAGACTCATATTGATGCGCCACGTGTTTTGATCGCTAACTCCAACCTGGTGCCGGCCTGGGCTAACTGGGAACATTTCAATGAACTTGACTGTAAGGGTCTGATGATGTTTGGGCAAATGACAGCCGGCTCCTGGATATATATTGGCAGTCAGGGCATCGTCCAGGGCACCTATGAAACCTTTGTCGAAGCGGGCCGACAACACTTTGCCGGCAATACCACGGGTAAATGGATTCTGACTTCGGGTCTCGGCGGCATGGGAGGCGCCCAGCCGCTAGCCGCAACCATGGCTGGTTACTCGATTCTGTGTATCGAGTGCGATGAAGATCGTATCGACTTCCGCCTGCGTACACGATATCTGGACAAGAAGGCCGCTAGCCTCGACCAGGCTCTGGAGCTGATCGATGATGCCTGCAAAAAAGGTGAAGCGATTTCGGTCGGATTGTTGGGCAATGGTGGTGAAATACTTCCCGATTTGGTAGAACGTGGCATTAAACCCGATCTGGTTACCGATCAAACTTCGGCGCATGATCCGGTAAATGGTTATTTGCCGATTGGCTGGACCATGCAGCAATGGGAAATCAGGCGTAATACCGATGCCGATCTGGTTGCCAGTGAAGCCAGGAAGTCGATGGCTATACACGTGCAGGCGATGCTGGATTTCCACAGTCAGGGTATTCCAACAGTCGACTACGGTAATAATATCCGCCAGGAAGCCTTTAATCAGGGAGTTAAAAATGCGTTTGATTTTCCCGGGTTTGTACCCGCCTATATTCGACCGCTTTTCTGTAAAGGCATAGGCCCCTTCCGCTGGGTCGCACTCTCGGGTGACCCGGAAGATATTTACAGAACTGACGCCAAAGTCAAAGAACTTATTCCCGATGATCCGCACTTGCACAACTGGCTGGACATGGCGCAGTCAAGAATCAGCTTTCAGGGTTTGCCAGCGCGTATTTGCTGGGTCGGTCTCGGCGACCGAGATCGCCTGGGACTGGCATTTAACGAGATGGTTAAAAATGGTGAATTGAAAGCACCGGTTGTGATTGGCCGCGATCATCTCGACTCGGGTTCGGTTGCCAGCCCAAATCGCGAAACCGAGGCAATGCTAGATGGTTCCGATGCTGTTTCGGACTGGGCATTACTCAATTTGCTGTTAAGCACTTCGGGTGGTGCGACCTGGGTTTCTTTTCACCATGGTGGTGGCGTAGGAATGGGTTATGCCCAGCACGCCGGACTGGTGATCTGTTGTGATGGTAGCGATGCCGCTGCAAATCGCATAAGGCGCGTGTTATGGAACGATCCGGCCACTGGCGTAATGCGCCATGCCGATGCAGGGTATGAAGAAGCCAGGCAGTGTGCTCGTGAACATGGATTAAACCTCGGTTCTATCAAGCTTTAGCCTGCGAGGATGGGTTATTGATTGACGGTCTGGTGGTGATTAAACTGGAATATCTGAGAATCCTGCTCGGTTGCTGCGAGCAGATTTTCAAATGGTGCGGGGCGCGCGAATAGATATCCCTGGCCGAAATGACATCTATGCTCTCGCAGAAACGATGCTTCCTGCTCTGTTTCTATACCTTCGGCGACGACCGTCAAGTCCATATGATGGGCGAGTTCAATAATAGTTTTTACGATGGCGCCATCCTTACGGTGCTCTAGCATATTTGAAATAAAACTACGGTCTATCTTGAGTACATCAATTGGTAACTGTTTCAGATAACTAAGTGAAGAGTAACCTGTGCCGAAATCATCGAGCGAGATTCGAACACCCAGGTCTCTGATTTGCTTCAGAACGCTAATAGCATGATCGATATCGTCAAGTAGTATTCCTTCGGTGATTTCTATTTCAAAAAACCCAGGTGAAAGCTGAGTGTTCTGCAAAATATTGTTGATATACTTTGATAGTGAGCGACCGTAAAACTGACGAGCAGAGACGTTTACGGCCACGGTTATAGGCTGTCGCTGAGCGAGATAGCTGGCGGCATCGGTACAGGCAGTATCAATGACCCAGTCTCCGATTTCAGAGATCAACCCTGTCTCTTCAGCAACCGGAATGAAAATATCCGGTGGGATCATACCGCGCTCCGGATGTATCCAGCGAATCAGTGCTTCTGCTCCTTTAATAGTACCGCTGATTAAGTCTATCTGAGGTTGATAGAAAAGTTGTAATTGTTGATGTTTTATGGCGTTGCGTAATTCTCGTGTTAAATCCATTTGCTGATCGGCTCTGTCCTGCATAGTGCGGGAGAAGTACTTGTAAGTGTCGCGGCCTTCAGCTTTGGCCTGATACATAGCGAGATCGGCCCGTCGCATTAAATCGGATACAGATATGTTTTCAGACTCGACATCAGTAATACCGACACTAACAGTAATTTCGATTTCCTGATCATTAATGATAACCGGTTGTCGAAGGCTTTCGTTGATACGTTGAACCAGCCTGACACCGTTATCAGGTTGGTGAAATGCGATAATGCCAAATTCGTCACCGCCGAGACGGGCTAGATGATCGCTGGAACGAAGAATATGCTTTAGACGATTTGCAAGCTCCTTTAAGAGCTCATCGCCGATATCGTGTCCCATTGAGTCGTTGATATTCTTGAAATTATCGAGGTCGAGGAAAAACAATATTGCATTGTTAGCGTATCGTTTTGAAAGTTCAAATGCATCATTCAGGTGTTCGTTGAAAAGCCGACGATTTTCGAGACCGGTAAGTGGGTCGTAGTAGGCCAGTTTTTCTACTTCTTTTAGCGCGTTGTCAGCACGTTTGTTTTCCTCACGGCTGATTTTTAAAAGGTGTCTGATTCGTCGTCCCATGAGTGCCAGATGTACCGCTAGATGCCCGGTTTTGTCTCTAGATTTAAATGGTGGGGGACGGACGACTTCGTGGGCTATATCGTCAGCATACTCTGCCAGCATGATGAGTCTTGAGCGCAGGTTGCGGAAGAATATGATCTGCATTGCTACTGCTATTAACAGGACACTTATTGCAGAAAGCAGAATCAGGTTACCCAGTTTTGATGTGTGATTATTAAAATCGGATAAATCGGTGTCGGCTTTTTCCATTCTGGTAACGAGTTTGTCGCTTAGCTTATTATTTTCATCGGCAAACTGATGTGTCGTGTGATCGATAGACAGGCTTAATTCTACGATAGGATCAACGGTATCCCTGAATAACTGATATCGGTAGTTAAATCCGGGGGTAATCAGTAACTCATCGGCCACATCAAGCACAATACTGATGTTTTCCAGCAGGGAATCCAGTTTTTCGGCTGACAAAACGTGACTAAAACCTTTTAAGTGCTCAGTGTGGTCAGTAAGTTCCTGGATAATCTGAATGACTTTGTCATCGGTTCGTTCCGGGTCGAAGGTAAGCAAATTGAATTCGGACTCGAAGGATTTAATACTATGGTTTATTTCAAGAAGCTCTGTATGCACTCGTATTCGGTTTTTCAGTGCAGATTGAACTTCCTCAAGAGTAGTTTTAGTCTCTTTATGGGTAACATCAAAAACGCTACCGGCTTTTATCAACTCGTTGTAGGCATAACCAGTAACAAGCAACAATATCACGGTATAAACAATCACCTGCACAAGCATGATTGCTTCGATAGGCAATAACCTTTTGCGGGTTTGGATGAGCATCAACAGATATTTAGAGCTGGAAAAGCAACTCTGAAGAATAGTTATGATCGAAATTCTCAGAGCCGTCAAATACCGAGATAGCCCCCTTTAATGCATGACCGGGAAGAAAAACTGCATCGTCGTCATAGCCTGTATTGAGTTTACGACGTAACTCGAGATGCCATTTACCATCCGACCAGACCCCTGCTGCTTTTATATCAGCTACCGAGCCTGATGGGTTATCATTCAGTATATATTTCGGCATGATAGCTTTATCCTTCTTACTATATCGTCTGGTTGTATAAATACTCTTCCCGGAGTCGCTTTTTCGAATTATATAGACTGGACCGTTACGACCCTCAATTTCAGCCGAGCGCAGCATTCGCGTCGAACTGATATGCAGCAATTTATCGTGCGCCAGTCCGGCTGGATTTGAGCGCACGGATTTCCAGTGCCACATGTCAGCGGTAAATTCATTGCCGCTACGCCAGTCAGCTGAAAACTCACCTTTTATGGCCAATTGCAGGGCCAGGCGGTCTTCCCGTTGTGGACCACGCAGGTATTTGTTTTTTGCCTCATCCCAGAGGTATGGCTTATGCAGCGTATTCTTTTCAGAGTCGACCCATTCAAAATAGAAATAGATGTAATCACTGTCGTAGCCGGCCTTTACCATGACGTTATTAGCTTCCACGATACTATCGGGAACCAGTTTCCGCAGGGGGATGGTAACGGTTGGTATTGACGCCCACTCACTGCCAGAGCCATCCAGGATCGGAGAGAAATGCAGTCGGTGTACGGGTACGATTTGTAAGGTATCAGCACCAACGGTGTAACAGGGAACCGAAAATATCATGCCTATAAAGGCAAAAGATAATCTATTCAATAAAGAGGTCATAACGATAGTTCGGTATAAACTGGATTCATTAGCCTTTGTATCGACAAATTATCGTGGAAATTAAATTTTTCTGGTACTGAGACTGGTTACTTGTCTGATGTCTTTGTAAGTAGATATTTTCTGATTGCATGGGAGACTGCGGTAAACCCAAAACAGGCGGTTACTGCCACAAAGGAACCCAGACCGCTGGCACAATCCAGCGTAGTTCTTTCGGTTGATATCGGTTTGGCGGGACTGACAGATCCATTGGCAGCCGGATACACGGGTTGTTCGGTGGAGAATACGCAGTCTATACCAAATCGACGTTTTGGATTCCGCGTATAACCTACCTGCTGTCGGAGATTGGCGCGGACTTTGGCCAATAGCGGATCGTTATAGGTCTGGGTCATATCGGCTACTTCTATTCTTGTCGGATCGGTTTGACCTCCTGCTCCTCCGGTACTGACAAGCGGGATCTTATTACGTCGACAGTGGTGAATCAGTGATAGCTTATGTGTGGCATTGTCGATGGCATCAATGACATAGTCATATTGTTCAAA
>JAAEOZ010000555.1 GCA_024222685.1 Gammaproteobacteria bacterium
GCTGCGGAAAATGCGTCCCCTGTCGCGTCGGCACGGTACAAATCCGCAATATGCTCGATAAAATCATCGGCGGCAATGCTCAGTCAGAAGACTTGGACAAGCTGGAACGAACCTGCAAAATGGTGAGCGCAACCAGCCTCTGTGGGCTAGGGCAATCGGCTCCCAATCCAGTGCTGAGTACATTAAAATATTTCCGCCATGAGTATGAGGCACTAATAACATAATTAGTAAACGTTCAGCCTCTCCCTCGTTCCACGCTCCGCGTGGAATGCACTTTCAAGACGCTCCGCGTCGAGTGCACGCAGAGCGTTCAGGTAAGCATACCCACGTAGAACGTGGGAACGAGACGGGGGAGATCGAGAAAACACTCAATAAGTCAGACTTTAAATCCATCGAATTCGATGGGTTTAGAAAATAAACAGGGAAATCAAAATGGCGAGGTAAATGAAACGGCCGTATACGTTACTTTTAGCTCTGAAAGTAAAATAAGAGAACGCAATAATCATGCAGTTATCATATGCCCAACAACCACGTCGTAAGGTGAATCATATGGATTTAAGCAATGTTTTTCGGTTTGTTGCTCCAGATGTGAAGGAAGCGGCAATA
>JAAEOZ010000556.1 GCA_024222685.1 Gammaproteobacteria bacterium
GCCGGCAAAAAGCTTTGCTTTGTTTCTATATTGCGGGCTGGTAACGGATTACTTGACGGCATGCTCCGCCTGATGCCATCGGCGCGGGTAGGCCATGTTGGGCTTTATCGCGATCCGGCCACTCTGGTAGCGGTAGAATATTATTATAAGGTACCCCAGGATATCGGTGATCGTCTAGCTATTGTTGTCGACCCCATGCTTGCCACGGCCAACTCCGCAATAGCAGCGGTTGATCGGCTCAAACAGGGAGGCGCTGGAAAAATGAAATTTGTATGCCTGCTGGCGGCGCCGGAAGGTGTAGAAGCATTCAATAATGCTCACCCGGACGTACCTGTTTTCACCGCCGCAATCGACAGGCAATTGAACGATCACGGATACATTCTACCTGGACTGGGTGATGCCGGTGATCGAATTTATGGAACGCGATGAAGAGAATCTGTGTTTATTGCGGATATTATGATCATCTGTCACAATTTATCGCGCACTCTGACACCCTAAGCGCACCATTCGTACATAGAACTGGGTTTTTTATCAGGATTGCTACCTGCTATCGAAATAGTACCACCAACTTTCAGCTCACAGCAGACTCAGGTTATCAACGGAGTATCGTTTCAAATAAGTATTGAACCTGTTAACCTGACAATCAAATCGTCAGTTGAGATAACGGTACTCGGATCATTTTAACCAATCTTTGCACAGAACCACTGTAGGCAATCCAATATGATTTCAGTAGCAGCAGTCCAGTACCCTTCCGTTTTCCTGGATAAAGATGGCTGCCTGGAGCGGGCTGTCGAAATAATCGAACAAGCTGCAAATGAGAAGATTAATCTTATTGTTTTCCCCGAGGGTTGGTTACCGGGGTATCCTCTGTTTGTCTGGGGCATGATCCCGACCAATAATACCGGTGAATTCGATCAGTTATATCGGAGGCACTATTCGAATTCTATCGACCTGTCCAAAAATCAGCTCGCGCCCGTTTGTGAGGCTGCTCGTGAACATGGCATTGTTGTGGTGATGTGCATCAATGAGTGTGCCGGAGAGCTGAGTACAGGTACTATTTACAATACCGCAGTGACCATCGATGCTACCGGCGATATTTTGAATGTTCACAGAAAGGTGATGCCGACCAATGCCGAGCGCACAGTCTGGGGGTTCGGCGACGGTCGCGGTTTGAACGTGGTCGATACTGCGGTGGGCCGTGTGGGTGTACTACTATGTTGGGAGAATTTCATGCCTTTGGCCCGGGCTGCAATCTATGCGCAGAATGTCGAAATTTACTGTGCGCCAACGGCTGATCATCGTGAAAACTGGCTTGCATCCATGCAACATATCGGACGTGAGGCTTCAGCATTTGTAATTGGAGTCGGCCCGGTTCTGGAAGACAGTGATATCTCACCTGATTTACCATCACGAGATAGTATTTCCCCAACCCCGGGAGAATGGCTAATGCCGGGTAATGGCATCATTTGTTCACCATTAGGTGAAATAGTTGCCGGACCAATGCGTCAGAAAAAGGGCTTTCTGAAAGCCGATATTGACCTGGTAGACATTCCAGCAGCACGCCGAACATTCGACGTTACCGGGCACTACTCTCGTCCTGATATTTATAAGCTCGAGGTAAACCGTCAGCCCAGATCAACCGTCAGCTTCAGCAATTCCGAGGACTCCGGGTCTTAATCAACATAAATCTGGTACAAATACCTTCTAATAGCGCCTGCTTCAGTACCAGGCAGAAAATCCTCATCAGCTTCCCGAATCCACAGATCACAAATTAGCTCCGCACCCTCGGACACATATTCATCACGAAGTGAAACTGCGGCAGCCCTGGCTCGGGGCCAGAAATCGAGAAATAGATCTGAGTAATCTACTATGTCATAACGGAGTTTCAGATTATCAAGTGACGTTGCAACTCGCGTATTCCTGCTTTCAGGAAATGAAATATCTCTTTCCTCCTTAATGCGGTGTACGACTAAAATACAAATCTGCCCTCCCGGTTTAATAGTTTCAACAATCGATGAAATGGTTTTGTCCATATCGGATACCCCATAGATCGAGTCGATCGATATGGCCGCATCGAAGGTATTGCGAGGCAAACTAAGTGCGTTTAGGTCAGCCTGAAGAAAATGAAGTTTCTGCTGTTTATGTTTTGCTCGTTTGCATGCAGTGCGTATCGCAAATTCGGAGTAATCGATGCCTGTTACAGATGAGCCTTGCTTATCGAACACATACTCAGATAGTCCTCCTGCACCACAGCCAAGATCAAGCAGATGTTGATCAGGCTTCAATTGTAATCTGAAGAGCAAATCATCGAAACACTTCATATCCACCTGCCCTTCCTGAAACCGGTCCTCTCCAAACACAATCTCGCTGAACCTGGAGTGGGCCTTGCTCGACTCGGCAAGATGGTAAAATTTTTGATAGAAATACCAGTAAAGGTCAGGACGTTCTGAGTAATAGTCCTTTGCCAGTGGTCGTCCGATATCCGTCAACTCATATCCCCTGTCATTACCCGATATAAGATTCCTGCCTTCAAGCCCAATAAAAGCGTTCGTCCAGTCTTCCTTGAATACCCAATATCTGTCGGAACGCTCCTCAAGCATTTTTCTGGAAGCGATAATCCCGTTGGATAATGCCTCCTCTATGCTCGCAAGCACCTGAATTTCGGCCTCTGAAAGGGCCATGAAATTATTCGAATTGCTCATACTGGGGCAACCCATCGTCAAGTTTTACCCAGGGAAGTTGATGTTCAACATACACATGCGCAGTGGGCGACGCGATGCCCGGATCATCTAGTGTCGGCGCAAGTACACTAATCTGACCGGGCCACCCCTCTTCCGCCACATAAGTCAACGAAGTGCCACAATTACCACAGAAACCTCGCTCCACACCAGGCCAGTTACAGTTAGCAATCTGGCCTTTGGTGACTCTGAAATTCTCTGCCTTAACTCCTATCCAGCTTGCGAATGCAGCGCCCACTGCCCTTTGACAAGAACGGCAATGGCAGTGCGCCGACCAGTCCGGCTCGCCGGTGAGTTCGTAGCGCACCGCCCCGCAAAAGCAACCACCCTCATAATTCTTTGATGTCTCAACCATGATTATTACCCTCTTTTGAATTTTGAAGTAGATCCAATTATTGACTGGATGCTAGTTTTACGCTAGTAAGACTTATCGAAAGCAATGTAAGAAAACCTAACATATGGACTGGACCGAATTCCCAACACTTAATAGTCTGCGAGCCTTTTCGGCCGTGGCGGAAACTTTAAGTTTTTCCCGGGCCGCTGTTTCGCTTAATGTTACCCACGCTGCGGTTAGCCAACAGGTTAAAATCCTGGAAGACAGAATGGGCCTAAGCCTTATTGACAGAAGTGGCAAGATGATCGCGCTTACCACAGAGGGCAAGTCCCTGGCGAGTGATCTCACGAGGGGGTTCAGCGCTATTCACAACGGCGTAAAGGCATTAATGCGTGCAACCACTGAGCGTGCCGTTCAAGTCACTATGCCACCAGCTTTTGCCGTTAGTTATCTGATGCCGAGAATTGCCGATTTTCAGCACGAGCATCCTGAAGTCACCCTGATGTTGAATCCGACAGTCGATGTCATGGAGTTGACGCCAGGGGGCATCGACATTGCTATCCGATTTTTTGATGGCTTTTTGCCCGAAATGGAAGTCACAGCATTGTTAATATCCGATATGGTTGTGGTTGGTGCTCAGGAATTGGTTGGTGAAAGAAAAATTAACAATCCATCCGCTCTCTGCGAGCTTCCCTGGTTACAGGAATTAGGTGGCAACGACACCAACGAATGGTTGCAGCGTCAGAACATCACACCAGATAAACCAATGCAAATTACGCACATGCCGGGAAGTTTGATTATGGACGCTGTAAGACGAGGCCATGGTTTAACCTATACTGCACGAAGTTTTGTCGACAGGGATATTAAGGCAGGTCTACTGGTCGAGTTATTTTCTGAAACCAATTTTGGAGGCTACTACATCGTCACACGCCCCGGTGTATTACGCCCCCCTGTCCGATCGTTCGTGAACTGGCTAAGTGATCAGACCGATTAACAGAGCATCTTCTTTCGCCCTGGATCATAAGCCGCTCCCTGAATTATCGACGCCGGGCTGCGTTCACCAAATGCCTCAACTTCAAAACCATCACGGCCAAGATTACCAACC
>JAAEOZ010000557.1 GCA_024222685.1 Gammaproteobacteria bacterium
CGACCGCTATAGTTTCCGTAATCTCACTCGCGCGCTTTGGTTCCATGATCGAAAATCCCTGGGCATACTCGCAAGAAGCACTTCGTAAATTCTCATAAATCGCACCGGATGCACTCCCCTCGGCGACTACCTTCATACCGAGGTTATGCGCAAGGGAAACAATTGCATTAACGATCTGCTGTTTATCCGAGCGGTCATCTAATTCACTGATAAAGGTTCGATCAATTTTTAGTTCATCGAAAGGATACTCATGAAGATAGCTAAAAGAGGAATATCCAGTGCCAAAATCATCGATAGACAAATGTATGCCTCGCGCTCTCAATGCCTTCATGGTTTTCAGTGCATGACTACTATTTTTAATAAGTGATGTTTCAGTGATTTCAATTTTCAGGAAATTTGGATCCAGGCCACTATCGTCAATAATATTAAACATGGCAGCTACCAGGTCCGGTTGCGCCAGCTCTGTCGCCGATAGATTGACACTAATTGTCCAGTCTCTAGCCTCCTCCCATTGCTCCTTCCACAACCACATCTGTCGGCATGCCTGTGCTAATACCCACCGGCCAAGTGGCACAATTAGTCGGGATTCGGTTGCCACTTCAAGAAATTCTTCTGGAAAGAGAAATCCCAATTTTGGATGATTCCATCGAACCAGGGCTTCAAAACCGGATACCGCCTCTTCTTCAATTTCGACAATTGGCTGGTAGTGAACTTCAAACTGTTCCGCCTCAAGGGCCAGTCTGAGATCAGATTCAATCTGCAAGACATTCATTGCCTTTTCGTGCATGGTTACGTCGAAGATTTCATAAGGCGAGCCTGTGCGAACTTTTGCACGATACATGGCGGTATCTGCGTCTCGTAGCATATCCTCGGGTCGTTCGTATCCTATGCTACTTTCTGTAATTCCTATGCTGCAGCCGATAACCACCTTTTGCCCTTCCAGGTCGATCGGCTTTAATAATATTTTTTGAATACGATCAGCCAGATTTGTTGCCACGGTTATGTCTTCTATATCTTCACACAGGATTGCAAACTCATCGCCTCCCAGTCGTGACAGGGTGTCACCTTTGCGAACGACATGTTTGATTCTTGATCCAATTTCCACTAATAGCTGATCCCCGAGCAAGTGACCCAGACTATCATTGACGACCTTGAACCGATTCAAATCCAGGTACAGTACGGCAAAACTGAAATTTCTACGCCGCGAGGACAACTCTATGCAGTGGCTGAGTCTATCGAGAAACAATACTCGATTGGGTAAAGCGGTGAGTGCATCGTGAACGGCATCGAATACCAGTTTTTCCTCAGCTTGTTTGCGGTCGGTGATGTCGGTTTGCGAACCGGTCATTCTATAAGCGATACCATCCTCATCCCTGACCGCAAGACTCCTGCACATCATCCACCGATAACTTCCTTCAGCATTCCTGATACGGTACTCACACTCTAAGTGCGAAGTTTTTCCACTTTTATGTGCATCGAGTTCGGCGATTAAGAGCCCCTTATCATCAGGATGGATTCTGGCAATCCATTCCTGGGGATCGCTTCCGATGGCATTTTCGGTGAATCCGAGCATTGATATCCACCTTGGAGAAAAATACACCCGGTTATTTTTATAGTCCCAGTCCCAGAGTCCGTCGTTGGCACAGCGAGCTATCAGGCTGTAACGTTCTTCGCTCACCTGTAAATCGCTAAATACTGATGAGGCACGCAAAATATAGTTGAGTTTGTAAGGGAGTAATTCCCAATTGACTGGTTTTTCACAAAAATCTGTGGCCCCAACAGAAAATGCACGCTTGATGGACTCCCCATCATTGAGTCCCGTCAACATGACTACTGGCACATGCTCACCCTGCTTCATCGTCCGAATCGATGCACATAACTCGAAGCCATCTATTGTCGGCATCATCACATCACACAAAACCAAATCAGGTATATTCATCTCGAATACTTCAAGTGCATCCCTGCCGTTTTCTGCCTGAATGACCTCAAAAGATCTGCTGTCGAGTGCCTGTTGTGCTAACAAACGAATCATAGGATCGTCATCCGCCACCAGAATGACCGGAGGGGACTGTTTAGTTTGTTGACTATACTCAGGAAAATTTTCACTAGGTTGCAGTGAAGCGTTAACAGACATCTGAGCGATCCCATTGTTGATCAGTAACGTTTGACGTTAGATCGACAGAGTTCAAATCAGTAGTGTCTATTGCTTTCATCAAATACACCTTTCTTATATTCAATTTATATCAACTAACGACCTGAATTCACTATTAAAAATCAATTTGGCGCCAACTTTCATAAGATTAACTAAATTACCAAACACAAGATTTAACGTAAATGATACATATACAATTATTGTATTAGGTAACCAGAATTTGGTGCCCTAACCAAATCTGTTAATAAGTATAGGTTAATTTATTTAACTTTCAGGAATACCATCAAACTCACCAGAAAAAGCGTCGGGATATCGAAAACACCGGGGTTCGTAGCAACCTCAATGGTCTATTCATGCTAAGCCAGGCAAGTAGTCAACAACAATTTCATCTGTGCCGATACAGCCGTGCTGGTTATAATAGCGCTATCAAATTGCTGCTGCTTTCCATGAATAAAGACCTGTCATTGTTACATCACTATCCGTTTGAGAAGCTTGCGGCCCTTAAAAAAGACCTGTCTCCTCCTGATGAGCTCGCACATATCGCCCTGTCCATCGGCGAACCACAGCATCCCGCGCCGCATTTTGTTATTGAGAGTTTAATTGCGCATATGCACCAATTGTCCAGCTATCCGAGTACTAAAGGTAAGTCTGAATTACGCGAAGCCATCGCTAGCTGGCTACAACATCGTTTTGCCATCAGGCAGATTGATCCAGAGAGTCAGGTAATACCGGTCACCGGCACCCGTGAAGCGCTATTCGCAATTGCACAGTGCCTGATAGATCGTAGCAAAAAATCACCGATAGTTTTAATGCCGAATCCGTTTTATCAGATTTATGAAGGTGCCGCATTGCTCGCTGGCGCACAACCTGTATACATGAATTGCATAGCAAAAAACGGTTACCTGCCTGATCTCGACTCGATCACTACACAACAATGGTCACAATGCCAGTTGATGTACATTTGCTCTCCCGGCAACCCAACCGGAGCCGTGATGTCTGAGGACTATCTAAGCCAGTTGATCGAATTATCGCATCGCTACGACTTTGTGATTGTCAGTGATGAATGTTACTCCGAAATATACTTCAACGAAGACAACCCGCCTCCCGGATTACTTGGTGTCGCAGCGAAAATCGGCGTCGATGATTTTAGTAATTGTCTGGCATTTCATAGCCTGTCAAAACGTTCAAATCTACCCGGGCTAAGGTCCGGTTTTGTCGCCGGGGATGCGAAAATCCTCAAACAGTTCCTGCTCTTCCGAACTTACCACGGTTGTTCGATGCCACCGACTACGCAAACTGCCAGTACCCTGGCCTGGGGCGATGAAAATCATGTAGTAGAAAATCGTAACCGCTATCGTGAAAAATTTGATCGAGTTTTACAAATACTTTCTGCTACACTCGCGCCGGAAATGCCACAGGCTGGATTTTACCTGTGGCCGACAACACCACTTGCGGATACGGAGTTTGCTGCAAAGCTGTATGCGGAACAGAATATTACGGTATTGCCGGGGCGATTTTTGTCGCGAGACACCAAAACCGGCAATCCAGGTACAAACAGGATCCGTATGGCGTTGGTTGCTCCTCTGGAAGAATGTGTCAATGCGGCCAACCGAATTAGCCATCTGTTATTAAGTCTTTAGGAGAGAACTATGTTTGAGCTTCAGTCAATCATCGAAGCTGCATTCGAAAATCGGGCAGATATTACACCTGCCAATGTTGAACCAACTGTAAAAAACGCCGTACTCGAATCAATCGAATTAATCGATGCCGGCGAGGTCCGTGTTGCCGAGCCGACAGACAATGGCTGGCGTGTAAATGAATGGCTAAAAAAAGCCGTATTGCTATCATTTCGTATTCGTGAAAACCAGGTCATGGCTGGTGGCAGTACCCAGTACTACGATAAAGTTGATTCAAAATTTGCCAACTGTACAGGTGACGAACTTGCTGCCAGTGGCGTACGCATTGTGCCACCAGCGATGGCACGTAAGGGTGCGTATATTGCCCCTGGCGTCGTACTCATGCCGTCATATGTAAACATCGGGGCCTATGTCGATAGCGGCACCATGGTCGACACCTGGGCTACTGTGGGTTCCTGCGCTCAGATTGGCAGGAATGTCCATCTATCCGGTGGCGTTGGTATCGGTGGCGTTCTGGAACCGTTACAGGCCTCGCCGACAATCATCGAAGACAACTGTTTTATCGGTGCCCGCTCCGAAGTCGTTGAAGGCGTCATCGTCGAGCGAAATTCAGTGATTTCAATGGGTGTCTATATTGGCCAAAGCACCAGGATTTACGATCGCGAAACCGATGAAGTCAGCTATGGACGAATTCCAGCAGGTTCAGTAGTTGTCTCAGGCAATCTACCTGCGAAGAACGGCAAATACAGCCTGTATTGCGCGGTTATCGTTAAGCAGGTGGATGAAAAGACCCGCTCAAAAGTCGGTATTAACGATTTGCTACGCAATATTGATTAAATGTAATGAACGAATCAATGTTGGCCAAAGGCGAAAATATCTATCGCGGCTTTATCGAGTCTCAGTACCAGGATCTGTTCTCATCAACATGATGTCGCAAACCCTCGAACTCGCCAGCTCACTCATTGCCCGCGCATCCGCCACACCCGATGATGCGGGATGCCAGGCTTTGCTTATCGAACGACTCTCAGCTATCGGCTTTGAATGTGAAACCATGCAATTTGGCGATGTCACCAATCTGTGGGCACGCCGAGGCAATACTTCACCAGTGCTGGCTTTCGCCGGCCACACCGACGTTGTACCCACCGGCCCACTTGACGAATGGGTTAGCGAGCCTTTTAAACCGGAAATTCGTGACGGCTATTTATTCGGTCGTGGGGCTGCGGACATGAAGTCGAGTATTGCTGCAATGGTGACGGCCTGTGAGCGATTCGTCGAGTTGCATGCTGATCATTCCGGCTCAATAGCTTTTTTGATTACCAGCGACGAGGAAGGCCCTGCAGTCGATGGCACAGTTAAAGTCATCGACACACTCGAAGCGCGGGGCGAAAAAATTGACTGGGCGCTGGTAGGTGAACCATCGAGTAGCAATGCTGTGGGTGATGTTGTGAAGAATGGTCGTCGCGGTTCAATTGGCGGGACTTTATCCCTAAAGGGAATTCAGGGTCATGTTGCATACCCTCAACTGGCTGACAATCCAATTCATAGATCTATACCCGCGCTGAATGAACTCTGTACAGTAGAATGGGATCAGGGCAATGATTTTTTCCCGCCTACCAGTTTCCAGATTTCAAATATCAATGCAGGTACCGGTGCTAGCAATGTAATACCCGGGCAGCTTTCCATTTTGTTTAATCTGCGATATTCGACCGAACTCGATCATCAAACCATTATCACCAGGATAGAAAGTATTCTGCATAAACATCAACTTGATTACAGTATCGACTGGAATCATTCCGGATTTCCATTTCTCACCGCGGAAGGCAAACTGGTCGAAGCCGCGCAACAGTCGATTAAACAAATCACAGGGCTCGACACGGAACTGTCGACTGCCGGCGGGACCTCGGATGGCCGATTTATCGCACCGACTGGCGCACAGGTCGTGGAACTCGGTCCGGTGAATGCGACGATCCATCAAATCAACGAATGTGTCGATATAAATGATCTCGATAGCCTGTCAAACATATATCAGGGAATACTAGAACGCCTGTTCACCTGATGGACAGCAACCCGATTATCGGTCGCTTCGCACCTACACCATCCGGACCACTGCATTTCGGCTCGCTGGTTACTGCAGTAGCCAGTTATTGCCACGCCAGATCGCAACAGGGTAAGTGGTTGCTACGAATGGAAGACGTCGATACTCCTCGTAATGTCAAAGGCGCCAGTGATGATATTTTATTCACCCTGGAGGCATTTGGTTTTCAATGGGATGCTGTAGTCGAATACCAAAGCCATCAATTTGATCACTATCAGCGAGTGCTCGAGTCACTTATTGAGCGCTGTATTTGTTACGCCTGCGAGTGCAGTCGACGAACGCTACGCGAAGCAAATGCCTTACAAGGTCCTCTTGGTTTGATTTACCCTGGTTTCTGCCGAGATAAAAGGCTGAACAAAAATGGCCTTTCGATTCGGGTCAATACGGGGGATTGCTGCATTAATTTTGTCGATCAGGTATATGGGCACATTCAATTTAATCTCTCCCGGCAGTTAGGTGATTTTGTGGTAAAACGCGCCGATGGTATCTATGCTTATCATCTGGCCGTAGTGGTAGACGACGAGCGTCAGGGTATCAATCAGATTGTACGCGGTGCAGATTTACTCGAGGCTAGCTGCCTGCATTTGTATCTTCAACAACTACTTGGGTATCGTCAACCCCAATACCTGCATATCCCTTTAGTCAAAAATGCTCTGGGTGATAAACTGAGCAAACAAACCGGTGCCGAAGCGCTAGACCATTCGTGTAAAAATGGTCTGTTGACTAAAGCTCTGGCCGTACTAGGACAACAGGTTGACACAGAAATGGAGGGGGCTTCTAGCACAGAAATTCTCAATGTTGCTATCCAGAACTGGGAACCCGACAATATTTCGTTACCTGCATTGAAGAAAACTTAATACCCTGTCAATCACGGCTTCATCCTTTAAAATTTTCTGATGACCGAGACCCTCAGTCTGCAGTACTTCGCAATCCTGCCAGTGCGTCAGTATTGACTGAAACAGCTCCTGCGGGATTTCCTCGTCATCATTATCAAAAATAAATAACCCACGATAATTACGATTTGCCATCAGATTTTCTGTGTTGAGCAATATCCAGGGATCATCAACAGCAAGAATTTCAGCCATCTTCTGACCAATATTCTCACGAAACTGATTTGAAATCTTCTTGTTAAGATTTAATAACTCGCTATAAGACTCGAACATTTTCTGCACATCCATATGTGGCCCTAACAGAACCATATTGCGCGGCATCAAACCCTGGTGTGTAGCCCATACTGCAGCCATGCCACCTAGTGAATGCGCTATTACTGTATCGATTTCACCAACCTGAGCCTGTATTGCATTTAAGCTATCGACAAAGTCAAGCAAATGCGTTTGGTTGCCAGGGTTGCTACCATGTGCCGGCGCATCGAAAGCTGCGACTCGATAACCCGCCTCAACCAGTTTCGGAATAAATCTCCGATATTGAGTACCCGAGCCACTCCAGCCATGCATAGTTACTACCAGCGGTCCAGTCCCCCAGAAATAGACTGGAATCCGGTGCTCACCAACCACAATATCAATAGTTTCGTCTGCACTCTGCCAGAAATCGTCAACCCAGGGCTTACGCTCACTTTTGAAAACGGTAAACCATAAATCGCTTACAATTCGTGCCGCCCACTGATTTCTAAAATGAGATGCAAAATTCAACCCCAGTCCAAATAACTGGTACTTGAATGGTATGACTCTTTGCTGGCGACCCGAGGAGTTTCCTGCTGGAATCAAATCATTCGATGAGCGTGTCAATCCCGCTAGTAAATGAGACATTTTATTTTCCTGTTCAACAATGTATTCAGTATGACAATTGCTAGTCATCTAAAAAAGTGTCGAATTTGACATAATACTGGTTGATTTGGACACTATGTATTAGCAGCTAAGGCAAACCAGAAGAAATCATCATGATCAAACAGGCCAGCGAATTCATAACGGAAGCACAGATACAGATTAACCGTGTGAAGGTAGGCCGAGGTATAAAGCGATTTAATCGACGCTGCAGCCGGAAGTATGCAGTGCTTTAGTGTATTCCGGAACTTAATCAGGGCTTTCAACCAGTCACTTCACCTGATTAATCACAAGACGCAGGTCAGCTGGTGGGTTTCTACTATCGATAGATTTCATTTCGACAAACAAATCACCCGCCTGAGCAACTGGATTCCCAGTCTTTGATATACGCGCGCCAATGATAACCTGGTCGAAGGAGGAAAGTTTCATCGTTGGTATCATCGCATCGGCGTCACTTAAACTCACTTTCACCGGTAAATCACGGACTGTCAGTTTTTTTACCGCCAATGGCATCGGTGGCCCCTGCATGGCTTTCGCATATATGAAAACCGAGTCACCTGGAGCAGCGTCATCTTTTAAACTTGCGTCAAGATCAACACTCAGGCTGATACCGGCAACTACCGGTACCTCGGTGCTTGAAGCTACCGCCTCGATAGTTGGGTCGCGTTTTTGCAGAATACCGAGTAGCCGACGAATCTCAGCACTGGATTCAGCGTCATCGGCTATAAGTGGCAACATATCGCGCCAGTACTGATGTGCCGACTTATAATCCTTGCGCTGTTCTGCAGCCAGACCCGCCAACCACATACCGGTTGGATCCTGAGGCGATAGCTGAAGCCCTCTCTTGACCAGCTGTTCCGGTTCGCCTGCCATTGACCCATTATTTTGCAAAGCCAGCGCATCGGCCAGGGTAAACATAACGCCAGAGTCCTCTCCAACCAGATCATAAGTCCGCTGGAAGGCAGTAACCGCTGAATCTACCTGTTGCATAGCCATCAAGGTCCGGCCCATGATAAACCAGCCTTCGGCATCCTCCGGATTTTCTTTCAATCGCTGTTTAACACGTTCGAGCATCGACTCGATGCTCATATTCTGAGCGTCCGCTGCATTATTTGCCTGAACGGTTTTTTCTACTTCAGCCAGTAGCGGATTCTCTATTACACGATATTCGCCTAACTTCAGATAAAGCCCAATACTCATAACAGGTATCAGTGCAGCTACTAACCAAACGACCCACTTACCAGGTGACTGTTGGGCCGAAATTTCTTCACGTTCAAGGTCGAGAGCCAGCGAGGTTTCAAGGTCTTTTATTGCTTCATCATAGCTGGGCTGATCAATTTCAGTCTGTTCCAGTTGACTATCCAGTTGTGCTTTTTTTTCGCGGGCTATGAGTATGTTCTGTTGTTGTCGATTATCAGAACCCGCGGTATCTGGCACACGCAGTATCGGTATAATCAACAGAAGCAGGACCAGCGCAAGCAGGCCGGTGACGACAATCCAGAAAATCATGAGTTATCCCTGTCGGAAGATAATAAGTCTCTGGCGCGTTGCATGCTTTTATCATCGGGTTCAACCAGTTTCTGACTGGTACGAATCCTCCTGATGACCAGCCACAGTACGATTGCAACCAGAATGAAAGGACCAGTCCAGAGCAGAAATGTACTGGATTTAAACTGTGGACGATAGAGTACGAAGTCTCCATATCGATCAACCATATACTGAATGACCTGTTCAGGCCTGTTACCCTGCATCAGCATTTCATGCGTCTGTCGACGTAAATCACGGGCCAGATCAGCATCTGATCCGGAAAGATTCTGATTCTGACAAACCAGACATCTAAGTTCCTTTATCAACTGGTTATAATCCGTTTCCATTTGTTCATTCTTAAATTCGTAGGCTTCGATAGCTGCACTGGAAATCGTCGGCAGTACCAGTAAGCAGGCTAATATAATTCGAATTAATTTATCCATGACTAGCCTAGTAACGCCTCCAGGGTTGGAATGACTTCGGATTCAAGCGACTCATCAGTCACTGGACCGATATGTTTATATTTGACTAAACCATCTCTACCGATAATAAATGTTTCGGGTACACCATAAACCCCCCAGTCGATGCCGACGCGTCCATCCTGATCCATCAAACTGGTGCTATAAGGGTCTCCAAATTGCTGTAGCCAACGTTTCGCATCGTTGGGCTGATCCTTATAATTAAGCCCGATAACCTGTGCCAGATTCATATTAGCCAGACGCGTAATAACCTTATGTTCGGCCCTACAGGAAACACACCAGGAAGCCCATACATTCAAAACCCAGACCTGTCCGAGTAAGTCTTTATCTGATATTCGAGATCCAGGTTGATGCAACTGGGCTAATGAAAACGATGGTGCTTGCTTATCTATCAGCGGTGAAGGAACCTTCTTTGGATCGAGCGTCAAACCGTAGCCCAGTAATCCGACCATCAGAATAAATATGCCCAGTGGAATAGCAAATCGCATTAGCTTAATGCCTCCCCTGTACCAACAGGCACTTTGGCAGAAGACCGGGACCATTGTCGATAGCGCCGATCACAGGCTGCAAACAGCCCTCCTAATGCCATGATTATGGCACCCAGCCAGATCCAGCGTATAAACGGCTTATAATAAATCCGAATTGCCCAGGCACCGCTACTATCGAGAGGCTCACCTAGCGCTATAAACAGATCTCGTGTAAACCCGGCATCGATGGCAGCTTCGGTCATAGGTGAGCGTTGAACCCGATAAATTCGCTTTTCGGGTTTCAGTTCGACATAATAATTGCTCGAATCTGATGTCACCGTAAAGCTGCCAGTTGTCGACGTATAGTTTTCTACAGGACGTTCCTCAACACCGTTAAACTCGAATCGATATCCTGCTACTGTATAGCTGTCACCCGGCGCCATACGTAAATCTTTTTCCTGCGTATAAAGGCTGGTTAGCGTAATACCGACAATAAACACAGCAATGCCCAGGTGGCCCAGTATCATGCCGTAATACCCGGCCGGGGTATTTCTCAGGGTTGGCAAGAATGGGCGGTTTTTAAATCGGTCATACAGAGCCAGCCCGATGGTTGCAGCAATCCACAAGGACATAGCCAGGCCAAGACAGGCAGTCCAGACCCACTGCGGTAAGGCAAAACTGAGTAATAAGGCGAGTATCAATACAGCGATGGCCGGTAATTTAAGTTTAGAAATTAACCGCTCGGCGGTATCACTTTTCCATCGGATTAACATACCGATGCCGATGAGCACACCGAGCGGCGCGGTCAGGGTTAGAAAAACAATATTGAAATAAGGCGGGCCTACTGAAATTTTGCCTCCCATTGCGTCGATTGCTATCGGATAAAGCGTGCCGAGCAAAATGGCTGCAGTCGCAACCGCGAGGAAAATATTATTCAGCAACAGCGTTGTTTCACGAGATAGCAACTGAGTTTGCGCCGCACTCTTTAACAGTGGTGCACGCCAGGCATAAAGTGTTAACGACCCTCCAACCACTAAGACGAGGAAGGCGAGTATAAAAACACCGCGCTCCGGATCACTGGCAAAAGCATGAACAGATGTTAAAACACCTGAACGCACCAGGAAGGTACCCAGCAAGCTTAAAGAAAATGCAAATATCGCGAGCAAAGCCGTCCAGGCCTTAAAGGTACCGCGTTTCTCGGTAATAGCCAGCGAGTGCATCAGCGCAGTGCCTACCAGCCAGGGCATGAACGAGGCATTTTCAACCGGGTCCCAGAACCACCAGCCTCCCCAGCCGAGTTCATAATAAGCCCACCAGCTTCCCAGCGCGATGCCTAGCGTTAAAAACAGCCAGGCGACATTGGTCCAGGGACGTGACCATCGCGCCCAGGCCGAATCAATCTGTCCTGACATTAGCGCTGCAATTGCAAATGCAAATGCAACCGAAAAGCCGACATAACCGATATAAAGCAACGGCGGATGAATCGCCAGTCCGATATCCTGTAGTAATGGATTCAGGTCACGCCCTTCAGCGACGGCCGGAAACAGACGCTCGAAAGGATTTGAGGTCAATATAATAAACAACAGGAATCCCATGCTCACCAGACCGAGTACTCCAATGACACGGGCACGCATAATGTGCGGTACACCTGGGCTAAACACCGCAATAGCGGCGGTCCATAGACACAGAATCAACGACCACAACAATAACGATCCTTCGTGAGCTCCCCAGACGCCGGAAACGAGATATAGCAACGGCAGTTCGGTATTTGAATTCATCGCTACATACAGGACTGAAAAATCATGCTGCAGAAAAGCCATGGTTAAACATGCATAAGAAAGTCCAACGCATAAAAACTGGGTTATTGCGGCAGGTTTAGCCATCGCAATCCAGCGTGAGATTCCGAGGCTGGCACCGGCGAGTGACACCACAGATTGCACAGCCGCGACACACAAACCAAGGATAAGGGCAAAATGGCCAATTTCAGGAATCATAGGATTGCTCGTCAAATTTGGGCTTAATTGGTGCTAACCGCGGATTCATGAGTTTTCTTCATCGCTTCAGCAACTTCCGGAGGCATGTAATTCTCATCATGTTTGGCCAGCACTTCCTGCGCAACAAAAATGCCATCATCGCCCACCTCACCGTTAGCAATAATACCCTGCCCTTCACGGAACAGGTCGGGCAGTATACCGGTGTAACGCACAGTCACCTGCTTTTCATTGTCGGTTAAATCAAATTGTGCGGTTAAACCGTCTCCGGGTCGGCTGACACTACCAGTAACCACCATACCGCCCATACGAAACAGGTGGTTCTTAGGTGCCTTACCATTTGCCACTTCGGTAGGCGTGAAAAAGAACATGATGTTTTCATCCAGCGCTTTGAGGGCGAAGGTTAGCCCTACGGCGATTCCTGCCAGCATCAAACCGATTAGTGCGAGCCGCTTTTTTCGAGCCGGGGTCATTCTATTCTCCTGTGTCGCGATGGCGACGCTTTAACTGTCGCAACAACTGTCGATGTTGTCGCCGCGGTAAATACCAGTTTAACCACAAAATCAGTGCAGCCAGTCCATAGGAAGGCCACACGAACATGGCATATCCACCCATATTAAAAAATTCAGACATTACCGCTCCTGCCAAGTTCCTCGACCCACTTACTATTACGCTCACGTAGCAGTAATTCTGCCCTGCTACGCTGAAATAAAGCCAGCACGTAATAGGTCTGGAAAGCTAACGCCATTAATAATAGAGGAATAAGCATGCTCCAGTGGATGGAAGGTTTATCAAATTTTGTCACTGTCGGACCCTGATGCAGGGAATGCCACCACTCCACAGAATAGTGAATGATTGGTATATTAACCACACCCACAATGGCAAGGATTGCTACCGCACGGGATGCTATTCGCTTATCGTCAATTGCACTGTGCAAACCAATCACACCTAGATATAAAAATAACAGTATTAGTTCAGATGTCAGACGCGCATCCCAGACCCACCAGGTTCCCCACATAGGTTTTCCCCACAGCGAACCCGTAGCCAGCGCCAGAAAGGTAAAGCTCGCCCCGATAGGCGCGCTGCTGATTAACACCACTTCGGCAAGTTTCATACGCCAGACCAGAATGACAACACCGCAAAAGGCCATTGCTACGTAGATAAACAATGACATCCAGGCAGCAGGAACGTGTATAAAAATGATCCGATAACTCTCCCCCTGCTGGTAGTCAGCTGGCGCCAGAAATAAACCACCGTATAAGCCACTCAGCAGAAAGACGGCAAATATGCCAGCCAACCAGGGTATCCATTTGCCCGCAATGCGATAAAAGTGGGGAGGAGAACCAAATTTGTGAAACCATAAAAACATAGAATTTTTTTACCTAACTCATGCTCATTCTAAGTGCCGCCGCCGTCGCCCAGGGCGACAGTGATGTAGCCAGAAACAAAAAAGCCAGTAGCATATAAATCTGTGCAGATACGTCAAGACCCGAAGCTGCACCATCTATTGCGCTAGCCGCAAAAATCAAAATTGGCACATATAATGGCAACACTAGAAGCGACAGAATTATACCACCTTTTCGTAGACCAATCGTCAGCGCGACACCTATCGAACCAATCATGCTGAGCACCGGTGTTCCGATTAATATTGTCAGTAACAGAATGCTTTGTGCCTCTCCTACCATACCCAGCATTTCTGCCAGTATCGGTGCCATCACCAGTAACGGTAACCCGGTGACCAGCCAATGGGCACATACCTTGGCCAATACCAGCACAGGCATCGGATGAGCACTCAACAGTAACTGTTCCAGCGAACCATCTTCAAAATCAGACCTGAAAATACTATCCAGCGATAACATAGCGGCCAATAGTGCTGCAACCCAGATTATACCCGGTGCAATGCGCGCGAGTAGCTCGGGAATCGCGCCAACTGCCAACGGAAACAATGTAATAACCAGCACAAAAAATAATAAAGGATTGGCAAACTCACCACGATTGCGAAATACCAGGGTGAGATCGCGGCGTAATAAAAAAATAAACGCCTGTGACAATGACAGTCGATTCATGCTGACAGATCCAGACGCTGCAAGTTCGAATCCGACATAGCAATATCGTGATGCGATGTCATCACAATCATGCCCTGCTGCCGTAAATGTTGTTCAAACATATCTTCAAAGCTGGCCATGCTTTTCCTGTCCAGCGATGTGAAGGGCTCATCCAGTATCCATAACTTCGATTCAGCAACCAGCAAGCGTGCCAGCGCAAGTCGACGCTTCTGTCCAGCCGAAAGATTACTCACCGGAGTATCGCCGTATCGATATAAATTAACCCGTTCAAGCGCATCATCCAGATTGATATCGGCCGGTTTACCCATTGCCTGTACCAGACGTAGATTTTCCAGACAGGTGAGTTCACGCTTCACACCGTCGTGATGACCAACATAGTTGACCTGTTCATAGTAATCGGCTGTGAGCGTGCTAATCGACTCCCCGTCCCACAGAATATCACCCTCGTCAGCCAGTTTAAGGCCGGTAAGAATGCGCAATAAACTGGTTTTGCCGCTGCCATTGCGCCCCTCAACCAATAACATTTGCCCGCTATCCAGCGATAAACTAAGATGCTCGAAGAGCACCCGATCATCGCGAATACAGGCTAAATCATTGATTTGTAATAATGCCGTGCCGGACATGGAAACTTCAAAATAAAAAGAGAGCGAAGGCTAGCCAAAAAGCTGTATAAATACAATCCGAACTATTGACAATAATCATGCCGACTACGTTTAAACCTGCCTGGTACCTGAAAAATCGGCATTTTCAGACTATTTTGCCGAATATTATCCATCCTTCCCTGCCACAGGTCGAAAAGGAACGGGTCGAACTCAACGATGGCGATTTCCTCGATTTGCTCTGGGGTCAGACACGTTCATCGCAAACCCTGTTAATCCTGCATGGCCTCGAAGGCTCGATTAGCTCGCCTTACGCCAGGCGAATATTGAACTATTGCAATCAACAGGGTATTGCCGCCGTGTTCATGCAATTCAGAGGTTGTAGCGGCGAGCCAAACCGTCTGTTACGCAGTTACCATTCCGGTGAAACCGACGACCTCCGCCAGGTTATAGAGCACCTCAAAGTAAAGGGAGTAACTGATATCGCCCTGCTAGGATACTCACTTGGTGGCAATATCACACTCAAATATATGGGTGAGGCAGAGACTGATCAAGTTGTCCGCTGTGCAATCGCGGTATCAGTTCCCTTCAGACTGGATGTCTGTGCCACCGCTATGGATATCGGTTTTGCAAAGGTTTATCAAAAGTCGTTGCTCAATCGACTAGTCGCTAAAATGCAGTTCAAAAAGCATTTACTCAAGGACGGCACCCGTGATTTCCCAGATCCAGGCCGGATGTCGAATTTTTGGCAGTTTGACGATAATTTTACCGCACCGATTCACGGTTTCGACAGCGCTGAACATTATTATAAAAGCGCCAGTTCCAGGCAGTTTCTGAAAGGCATTAGCAAACCGGCCTTAATACTGCATGCCCGCGACGACCCATTCATGAACCCCGAGGTTCTACCCGGTGAAGATGAACTAGCAGAGCCGGTAACACTTGAATTGTCAGAACACGGTGGCCATGTGGGATTCGTATCCAGCGATGGAATAAAACCGACTACGTGGTTACAGACAAGGATTCACCACTTCCTGATTGAGCATCAATTTATCTGAAGTACTCCAGGCAGTCGGGCAATTAGAAAGATTAGCAGTCATTAAAATTTGAACATGGCTATTTGACATAGCGCGGCACTTCAGCGAGCAGCATGTCGCATACTTTTTGCGCGGCCATAGACAACGGGTGGTCGCGACGGGTGATAATGCAAAGCTCGCGTTCTACTCTCGGTTTGACCAAACTGCGAAATACCAAAGCAGGATGCATGTGTCCAGGCACGGCAAGCAACGGCAGTACCGTAATCGCTAACCGGGCCTCCAGAATTCCACCTAGAGCTGCCATAGTCAGCACTTCATATTCCGGATTTTGAATAGACCTGGGACAGCCCTCAACAGCATTGATGAGTTTATTGACACCTGTATCCTGTGACATGCCGACGAAAGGAAAGCCTTCCAGTTTGCTCCATGCGAGTGGTTTGCTGGCTTTTCCGAGAGGATGATCCGATGGGCAGACCAGGCCCACGGGATCAAGAGTCAGAGGCGTGAATACCAGCTCTGAATCTTCCTCCCAGCGATTACTGATACCAAAATCGGACTCATTATTAAGGACCTGGCGCTGGACACCTCTGGCGTTGTCATCCCGTAATACCACTCTTATTCCCGGATTTGCACTCTTAAAAGGTGCCAGTAGCTCGGGAAGCAGATTAATGGTAAGTGATGGTAAGACCGCGATAGCCAGTTGTCCGTCTCTACGCCGAACCGACGTTTTCAGATCAGAGATAGCACGGTCGAAATCCGCCACCAGGCGTTCGGCGATGGGTAGAAAGTCTTCACC
>JAAEOZ010000558.1 GCA_024222685.1 Gammaproteobacteria bacterium
CTCGGAGTTGACTCGTTGCACAAATTGTATGATGACGCTGGATGAATTACGAAGCAAGGAGCTGGCGCTTGCTGGTGAAGTAGAGCAATTACGCCATGAGTTACGTCGAGTTAAAGATGGGCTTGAGCGGGCAGGTGGCAGAGATAGATTACTTGAGGCTAAGGCAAGTCAATTGATTGAGAATATTAAAATCTGTGAAGAACAATTGCTCGAAAATTTTCAGCGGCAGGGAGAGCAGTAATAGGTGTCGGGATATAGCTTGTATACGATTTAATTGAGTAGTTGCGAAATATTAAATTCGAATAAGAATTCATCAAATGCTTTCCCCCAGACTGGAATAGCATCATCAGCAACCAGCAATTTATGGCCATTCGATTTATAGGGTGGTTCGATAACCAGTTTTCCACTACCACCACCATCTTTGAAAGCCTGGAACCATTGACTGACGATATATGGTGGAAAAAACACATCATTTTCTGCGTAATGCCAGAGAACAGGAACATCGATGTTTTCCGCATATCGACCGATAGTCTCTGTCATTCTGCCGGGGAAACAGGCTACTCCATAAGACTTATAATGGTGGCCACCACGCCCCCCGAAAAATTTGCAACAGCGAGGACGCCCTCTGGTTTGAGGTTTGCTGTTGCGATTGATGCATAGCCTCCAGCAGAATACCCCATTAGTATTATGCGGGTATTGTCGATATATGAAATACCAGATGCGAAACTTAATGCTGCCAATATATCCTCCGCATCGGCTAAGCCTGCAGTATAGAAATCAGGATCAGAACAATTCCCAAAGCTACCCGCAAATTCACCTCCGGTAGCACCAAAACCACGGCGCATAGGAACTATGACAACGAACCCTCTTGAAGTGAGTGAATTAACAATGCCTGGTTGATGCCAATATCCATAACTGGCACGTTTCGAAGCAGTTGACGGATTGCCATGACTTAATACTACCAACGGAAAAGGACCTTCTCCTTGCGGTCGAAAAATCGTACCCGCCAGTTTGAAACCTGAATCAGAAAATGGGATCTCAATGGTTTTGAGTCGATCTTCTGTATTGCAGGACATTAGAAAAAATACCACCAGAAGAAAAACCAGACTATGGTTTAATTTGTGATATTTCATAGTATTTTCAGCATCATAGAGGGAATAGCTTAGCATTCAGCCCTATCGTGGAGTTAATAAATCCTGATATAAAATCACCAGCCATTAACCCTGTCCCAGCGCTCAATAACAACCCCATCCTCAATAACGTTAAAATAATCATAAGCAGCGGCCGTCATGCAAGCATGAACCGGTAAAACACGCAATTGTGATCCTACTGGAAAAAGGGCAAAGTCATTTTCGTTCCTGACAGGTACATGGCCATGCTCCTGACTAACCGACGTTACGTAAAGCCCTGCTATCTCCGTGCCATCTACAGTGCAGATTTGACCATAACCGACTTCGGGACGAAACGGGTCGGCACTCCTGTCCTTGGAGAGGGCGATGCCGCCAGCGTCGAGTAAAATTTTTGACGCTGCTTTATTGTGCCCGATGACGGTAGTTAAAACACTGAGTGCGATTTCAGAGGTTTTGCAAACACCGCGAGATTGCTGATCCATGTCAAACACAGTATAAACACCGGCGCGCAGTTCACTAACCCCGGATAGATCTATAGCATAGAGGCCTGTTGGCGTTGAGCCTACACTGATAGTATTTAGCATGTAGCCAGCAGTACGTAGTCGATTTGCCGCCTGTACTACAGCGTTGCGTTCCTGTGCTGCAATTTCCTCGATTGCCTGCGCGTTGTTCACACCATATGAATGTCCCGCGTGGGTTAGAACGCCTTCCAGATGAGCGACTGAGCTGGCCAGTATTTCGCCAATCTGCAGGATTTCTTCACTATCGGGTTGCAGTCCACCGCGATTGTCGCCGCTATCTATTTCGATCAGAAGCTTAAATGGGGTTCGATTTAGATTGGCCTCGTTGGCGATGGCACGGGCGACATCGAGATTGTCGGTCATGATTGTAAGATCTGCGCCTCTGGACATCAGGTTTGCAACTTCAGGTAGTCGCACAGGCACAATCCCTACAGCGTAAGTGATATCCTTAAATCCATGGTCGAGAAAATACTCAGCTTCTTTTAAGGTTGAAACTGTTATCCCGCTGGCTCCGGATTCGATAAGTGTCTGTGCGGCTCTGGCTGCCTTCAGCGTTTTTAAATGAGGGCGTAACTTAACACCAAGCCGATCAGCGCAAGCCTGCATTCGGGTGATATTAGCGATCAACTTGTCTTTATCGAGCAGCTGTGTCGGAGTGTTGAGCTGAGATAAATTCATCAGTAGATTCAGACCAAAGGTGGTTCGTCTATCTGGGGCCCGTCGCCGAGTGGATCGAGTTCTTCGTGATAGGCTTCTATATGGTCAGAGATGTGATCGGTTTCTTCGTAACTGGCGATATGGAAGATAGCCTCGCCTTCAAATACCAGCGGCAGATTTGTTTTGCCGATTACGATGCCTGATATCGGGCTGCATATAGTTTCGCTGTTTTCGCCCAGTGGATCATTTATGTATGCCAGCGTGTCACCAGCCTCAACCTTCGAACCTGATGCGACCAGTGCGCGAAGAATTCCACTCTGGCCGGCTCTTAACCACTGACTGGCATTTGCTATCAGAGTTCTGGTGTCTTTGTGTTTAGCGCTTTTACGTCGCATACCGAGGTGCGACATGACCCCGAGTACACCTTTGACGCCTGCGCGAATTGCTACTTCTTCGAAACGTAAGGCTTCACCAGCTTCATACAAAATGACCGGAATATTGAGTTCGCTGGCAGCAGCACGGAAAGATCCATCGACAAGATTGGCATTCAGGATAACAGGCAATCCGAATGCGCGTGCCATCGCCTCGGTAACCGGGTCGTCGGTTAATCTGGCACGAATTTGTGGCAGATTTTCGCGGTATACGGCGCCGGTGTGGAGATCGATGACATGGCTGCAGTGAGGAACGATTTCGCTCATTAAAATTTTTGCCAGCCTGGCTGCCATCGACCCGGTTTCGGAACCCGGAAAGGCACGGTTCAAATCACGGCGATCGGGCAGATAACGCGATTTTGAGACGAAACCGAATACGTTGACCACGGGAATTGCGATCAGTGTGCCTTGAATTTTATCAATCAGCTTGTGCGTGAGCACACGACGGATAATCTCGACACCACTAATTTCGTCACCATGTATCGCCGCACAGACTAGCAGGCAGGGGCCTGGTTTGCGCCCGTGTACGACATGTACCGGCATACTCGCTGCGCTATGCGTATAAAAACTCGGTAGAGGGATATCGATTGACTGTCGACTACCCGGATTAACGCGGACGCCGGCGATTTCTATAGCCGATTGCATATTCTGATAGGATTAACCTTTGCCGCGAGTCTTGGTTTTACCGGGCTTACAACTGCGTTCAATATAGGTAATTATCATCCCGGCAACATCTTTACCGGTTGCCCCTTCGATGCCTTCGAGTCCGGGACTGGAATTAACCTCCATCACAACAGGGCCGTGATTCGATCGGAGTAAATCAACACCGGCCACATTTAAGCCCATGATGCGTGCTGCACGAACCGCAGTAGAACGCTCTTCGGGCGTGATTTTGATCAGGCTTGAGGTACCACCACGGTGCAGGTTGGAACGAAATTCACCTTTCGGTGCCTGGCGCTTCATCGCTGCGACAACTTTACCGTCGATGACGAAACAGCGGATGTCTGAACCGCCGGCTTCCTTGATGAATTCCTGTACCAGTATGTCGGCCTTGACACCCATGAAACCCTCGATAACACTTTCGGCGGCTTTCTGGGTTTCGGCGAGTACCACACCGATACCCTGGGTACCCTGTAACAGCTTGACGACCAGTGGCGCACCGCCAACCATTTTTATGACGTCCTTGATATCGTCGGGCTTGCTGGCATAACCGGTTAAAGGCATACCGATGCCTTTGCGGGACAAAAGTTGCAAAGAGCGCAATTTATCTCGTGATCGCGTAATGGCTACAGATTCATTCAAGGGTGCAACACCCATCATCTCGAACTGACGTAAAACGGAAGCACCGTAATGTGTTACCGAAGCTCCGATACGCGGGATAACAGCTTCAAAGCCTTCCAGGACCTCACCCCGGTAGTGAATCGACGGTTTATGAGCAGCAATATTCATATAGGCACGTAATACGTCAATAACCTTTATTTCATGGCCGCGTTGTTCTGCAGCTTCGATGATTCGGCGAGAGGAGTAGAGTTTGCGGTTTCGCGATAGTAAGGCTATTTTCATGCACGGATCCCCGTTTGTAATGAGTATAAGCTGAGCGGTTTCAATTTACCGGTGCGATAGGATGCACCGGGATCGACAAGAATTCGTTGTTCCATCGCTCGTCGCCCTAACAGCATTCGAAAAAGCATCGTATCACGATTGGTCAGGGTGAGTTCAATTGGCCAATGATTCTGCCCGATTACCATTTTAGTTTCGATGACGTATCGCATCTCCCTGTGCCCGCCGGAATCAGTAACCTGGCGCAAATCTTTTACAGGTGCCTGGCATATGATTTCCAACTCGGGTTTGTTGCGTATTGGATGGATACCGAATCTAACCATCTTAATTCCCTGATCTTCGTAAGCTTCAGTGTAAAAAGCGTGTAATGCAGATGTCTTTGCACCGGTATCGACTTTAGCCTTGATGGCAGGCAGGCTGAGTTCGGGCAATGCTACCCATTCGCGCCAGCCGACATGAATAATAGATGGATTATCTTCGGACATGGTTGTGAGCATACTCGCTGTCAGGCCGTTGAAAAAGTATTACGGCACTGTCTGGAGAGATTTTCCAGCATTTGATCGCAGTATTGCATTTGTTGACGGCTGACAAACTCATCCGCTTTGTGCGCCTGGTCGATGCTGCCGGGGCCGCAAACGACACTATTAATGCCGAGAAGCTGATCGAATAATCCAGCCTCGGTGCCGAAGCTGGCATTGTTTCCAAACTCATCAATCGGGTTTATCGAGCGCGTATAGGCAATGACTTCAGAGTCCCTGGCGGTATTTAGTCCGGGATAACTTGATATGGGACTGAATTGAATATCGGCACCTTCGAAGCCCTGCCGCATATCTGTCAACAATATGTCCGATGCATAATGTTTAATTTCATGGATTAAATCATCGAGCTGGTCCTGTGGTAAATTTCGAATCTCGAATTCGAACTGGCATTGTTTGGGTACTATATTCAATGCTGTGCCACCACTGATATTACCGACGTGGAACGTCGTATGAGGAACGGTGTAGGCATCGTCGATTAGCTGCCTTTGTTGTACCTTTGTATTCATACTGCGGATGAACGATATCAACTCGGCGGCGTATTCGACGGCGTTGACACCGCCTGAGATGTAGGCGGAATGACAGGAAGCACCAGTAAACTCGACGCGAAAAGCTGCCTTGCCTTTATGACCGACCACCATTGCCATGTCGGTTGGTTCGCCGATCAATCCAATTTTTGGTTTAACTTCAAAGCCCTTTAAAGCATCGATAAGTTTTTTAATACCGACGCAGCCAATTTCTTCATCGTAGGAAAATGCGAAATGTATTGGTGTGGCTAACCTGCCGTTAGTCAATTGCGGTACGGCAGCAAGTACGCAGGCGATAAACCCCTTCATGTCGCAGGCGCCGCGGCCGTAGAAAAGCTCATCATTGGTCTTTAACTGGTAAGGGTCGCTATTCCAGTTTTGACCACTGGTTGGTACAACATCGGTATGACCGGATAGCATTACACCACCGATATCATCGGGGCCTATAGTGGCATAGAGATTGGCACAGGTTTTACTGTCGTTAAAAACCAGTTGCGATTGAATAGAATAGCCATCGAGGTAGTCACGAATGAAATCAATTAAATCAAGATTGGAAGTTGTGCTGGTCGTGTCGTAAGCGATTAATCGACCGAGTAATTGCTCGCTGTTTAACTGGGCCATTAAGGATCTCCGGGCACGCCGTAGGAAGGCACCTCATTGGGATCGAGTGTGGGCTTTAATATAATCCTCAACCTGTGGTCTACCGATATCCCAGCCGACAGGCATTTTGGCTGATATTTCATTTAACTCTCCCGCCTGGATTACTTCAATCTTTATAACCAAACAGCTTCTGACTGATGATTAACTCCGCGACTCCTTCTGGTACACATTCTTCCCAGCTTCCACGGCCCCCGGGTAATTGCGTCAGGATTTCGCGTGAAAAGATACCCAATAGCGATTTATCGCTGGATTCGATACCGAAAATGAAATTATTCGCTAACAGGTGTTTGTATAAATATTGCAGGTTATCGGGTAAATCGACGTTAGTGTAATCGCGTAGTTCACCGGATTGATCAATCTCGGGATATACCAGTAACCGAGTATGGTCAGGAAACAGTTTGCCGAATCCTTCAAGAATACCACCTTCAATGCCTCGATAACGGGCTTCGTCGAATATCTCCCGGATATTGATAATGCCGACCACGATTCCAATTTGTAATTTAGTGAATTGTCTGAAATAGGCGCGTAGCGAAAAATACCGCGTATAGTCGGTAATCATCACGCTATACCCTAGCGTATTAAGTAAACTGACGCGATCGATTAAATCTTCTTCGGATACTTTTAAATCATTACCCCTGGCATCATTCAGGGAAATTTCGGCTAGCGCAATAGTGTTGTCCATATTGACACCTTCCATGTTGGTAAAGTATTTGAGTCCCTGCTCAATCATGTCAGCATTTAAACGGGTGATCGGCCGGAAGGTACCACGAATAGTTAGTACGTTTTTCTTATAAAACATTTCTGCCGGGGTGATTACTGAGCCATCGGGTTTAAAAATAATAGAGCGCGCCTTCCAGCTACGGATCAGGTGCAGGGCGATGGCACGGTTGTCAATTTCTTCGAAGTAAGGGCCAGAAAATTCGATATAGTCAATTTCAATACGATCCTGTTCGAGGCTGTCAGTGAGCGAGTCGATCAGGACTTTCGGGTCCTCATAATAATAGTAAGCAGCGTAAATTAAGTTAACCCCGAAAGTACCCAGTACTGTTTGCTGGCGTTCAGCCTGTTTATCGCGCATGCGTATGTGTACGACGATTTCAGATGGTGTTGCGTTCGGGTACATCTGGATACGGATGCCACACCAGGCATGACACTCATTGTCGGCTTTATAACTTTTCGCGGCTACCGTCGTACCATACGAAAAATAACGAGATGACTTGGAACGCGATGTACCGACCCTGTCGATCACCAGGTCAAATTCTTTTTCAATCATGGCTTTGACTCTGGCCTGACTGACATACCGACCATCATCCTGTACGCCGTAAATAGCATCGGAAAAAATCATATCGTAAGCAGATATGGTTTTGGCTATGGTACCCGCTGCGCCCCCGGCTCTGAAAAATTGACGAGCAACTTCCTGTCCAGCACCAATTTCAGCGATTGTACCGTACTTATTTAAATCAAGATTTATTCGTAGTGCTTTTTCAATCGTATTACGACTGCTGACTTTTTTACTCATAATTCTCTCCGAGTGAGTATTGGTCGTTTATCATCGACTCAATCATGTGCTAAATATTCGCTGCGTGAACCGCATTATTTTAGCCTAGTAAAGTCATACCGGCTATTGCATTAATCGACTGCAAAGCATGGCCATAAGATAATTAACCTTTGCGTAGATAAACGGCCGCTATTACTACAAACATAAACGTGAATAGTCCAAAACCGATTAGTAGCCAGGTTTCCCATCCCCATGAACCGATGTCATTTTTATGTTCCAGAGAGCTGGGTATCGGTTTCGATGTCGAAACTGCCTTGCGATTCTCGGATGTTTTGACTTCTGATGCAACCTGCGTCTCGGCCCGATCTACGATACTTGAATATGCAGAGTCAGTTTTTTTTCGCTGTTTCAGCAATTGTTTAAGTTCTTGCAGTGCCTGTTGAGCTTCATCGATTTTTTTTTCGTGTACCAGAACATCTATTTTGGCCCAATGCATAAACCATTCGTTGCTTTCGTTTTCTGCGGGACTACCGAGCTCCAGTTCGCGACTATAGGTTTTAACTTTTTGTCGATTACTCAGCCCGTAACCCATTGTTGCGTAGATTGATGATGAAAGCTGATGTGGTTGCGGGCTGTCCAGTCGAATCGCATTGTCATATGAGCGACTACGGGCAATATTATAATTGGACACGTTGATATCTTTTGAGGCTTTTTGCTGCCCAGATTTGTCCAGGATGATCAAATACTGTACTTCTGCAAGATTGTTCTGATTCAAACCTGATAGAAACCATATGAGCGGGTCATCACCAAATTGACTAAGCTTGGAATCGATACGTATCTGCAGGTTTTTTAATCGGCTCAACTTTTGCTGAAGTGTCATTGATGACTGGTCGAAGCGTGTGTCTACTATCTGATCTGCAAGGTCACTAAAATCAGCGCTTGCCGGAAAGCCGTAGGTATCTTCAAAATTTACCGAGGCAGATGTCACTGCAGATGACGATAGAAGAAGCATTAAAAAGATAAAGTTCTGCTTCATTTTATCAGGTTGATATGCAGGTGATCGGCTTTATCGAATGCGTCGGGAATACCGTTTCTGGGCTCTATATCGATTTTGAAGCTGGATGGCCTCACAGGAACTGTAAGCGCCTCAAGCTGGGCAAAGAAACGATGTTGGTCGGGTATCGATTCTACCGCTTTCCATAGCACCCAGTATACGATTGCGGCCTCCTTTTTACGGGGAATTTCGTTGGGCATTAAATCCAGTGCTGCACCAAGTTGATGGGCTCCGTTGAGTGCCGAACTAAACCATTCGTTACGTTCCGGGTTACGCCATCCACTGCTAAGCCATAACCGGCTATCTGGTATAGCCAAAGGACTCCCATTTAAATCGACAAGTGCATTGCCGGGTTTGCGGTGAAACTCCTTCATATGATCGTAGGCATCGAGGATAAGCTTCGATAAACCGATAGCACCATCCTCGACGATCAGTTCATAGTCACTTTCGGTTAGTGTATTACCAGCGTAGCCCTGAGGTCTGGGCGGGATGAATCGAATCTCATCTCGGGTTGGTACGGGTAGCTTGCCGGCTTCGCCTGCAGTAGATCGGGGAATTCTGTAATGGTTAATATATTCCTGGCGGATCAGGTCCTTATTATCCATTTGAAGCGTAGTATTGTACTTTTTGATGATATTGCCTTCGGGATCGAGAATTCTCGCTTCGACCTCATAGGTGAGTCTGGGGTTACGTCCTTCCACATCGACTAATTTAGTACCTCCACCATTACCTGTTCCTCTGGAAGAAACCGGTTTGCCTTTTTTATAAACTTTTGAAAGATGCTTTTGCTGTCGGGGCTGAAATAGCAGTATGTTTCGATCTTTTACTGGATAATCGAGTTTAAACGATGTCCAGTTAGTACTTTCCTGGCCAACTTTTTTCCTGCCCGAGTAGCTCGACCTTACACGGATACGTCCGAATGAGTTTTTTGTAATAGTAATTGACCATTGTATTTTCTGTTCCTTTGTTACCTCGTCGAGAACTTCGATACGAAATGGAGGTTGTTTTTTCAGCCGGGCCTGTTTACCGGATTTGCTGATTCCATGCGGAATCTCGTATCTGCCAGGTACGACAATAAATGACCGAACCGAATTGCTTTGCGGGTTGTCTGAGGTGAATACGTTAAGCCCCTGTTTTGCCGCAACAGCAGTATTCGCTAAAATCGAAACGACCAGGGCTAGAAGCCGCAATAATTGATTCATAAACTAAGTTGCTGTTAAATCTGTCCTTAGTCCAGAGTGTAGTTCAAATCCTGGATTTACCCAGGATGGTTTGCTAGTGTAGGATGCCTAGTACTGGGTCAGGTCGTCTTTTTTATCGCTTATAACCGATTACCCGCTGGTATAAGCTTCGCTTCGAGTTTTATAATTCACCTTTCTACTGGCGTGTCTATAATGCGCCAGCACTGTTAAATGATCCATTCTATTATCCGAGAGATTACTAAAATGAATACAGCCACACAAAATTCTTCGCTACTGCAAAAGGATCGGGCACACATGATTCACCCCCTTCATCACAGTGCAGGGCATACCAGTGGTAAGGTTTGGGTGAAAGCTGAAGGTTCTTATTTAATTGATGCAGACGGAGGTCGGTTCATCGACGGGCTTTCCTGCCTGTGGAATGTCAATGCTGGGCATGGTCGACAGGAACTTGTCGATGCCGCAACTCGGCAAATGAATGAAATGGCGTACTGTTCGAGCTATTCGGGGAGTTCCAATATTCCAGCTATAGAACTGGCGAACAAACTGTCTGAGATTTGTTACTCGGATATTAACCACTTTTATTTCACCTCAGGCGGTGGCGAAGCCACTGATAGCAATATAAAACTGGCACGGTCATACTGGAAAGCCAAAG
>JAAEOZ010000559.1 GCA_024222685.1 Gammaproteobacteria bacterium
AGTATTTATGTCACCCACGACCAGGTCGAGGCGATGACCCTGGGGCATCGTCTGGTGGTGTTGAACGAAGGCAGGGTCGAGCAACTGGGTTCACCGATAGAGCTTTATCAACAGCCGGCATCGTTATTTGTTGCCGGCTTTATCGGATCACCAGCTATGAATTTCGCTGCCGCCAGAATTAATGCCGATGGCAGTGCTGTTGACCTGACAGGCGGGGTTGCTTTTGACTTGCCTGAAGATATTTTCCGACAGTTTGCCAATAAGGAGGTGGTATTGGGTATCCGCCCGGAAGATCTGGAGTTGGTCGATAGCCACAATAGCAACCGTAACCTGACTACAAAACTGGTCGAACATCTGGGCTCAGATACGCTGGTTCACGGTCATTTCGGCGAGGATCAAACCGATATGACGATCAGGCTGGCCGGCATTCAACATTATGACATGGACGAGATTCTGCCCCTGCATATCGAGCCAGGCAAAATCCATTTATTCGATCCAAAAACCGAAAAACGCCTAAGTTAATAGTGACAAATAATCTATTCAAACTAAAAGCCAGAGACCTGGCCACAATGGGATTAATCGGTTTAACAACTGCCAGCCACGGTATTGATATCCAGGGACATAGAGGAGCACGCGGGTTAATGCCTGAAAATACTCTACCTGCCTTTGCAAAAGCTCTTTCCATAGGAGTAACCACCCTGGAACTGGACCTTGCAGTTACCAAAGACCGTCATGTCGTGGTAATTCATAATCCGCGCTTCGAACCAGAAATCGCCCGAATCAACGGCGAATGGTTACATCAAAGTAGCCCCAGTATCCATTCACTGAATTTGGCAGCGGTTAAATCCTTCGATGTCGGACGCTTAAATCCTGCTGCCAACTATGCAAAACGCTACCCGAATCAACAGCCGGTCGATGGAACGCCAGTGCCGACTCTCGGC
>JAAEOZ010000560.1 GCA_024222685.1 Gammaproteobacteria bacterium
AGCACCATTACCATCATTGGGTCGATGCCCCCACCAGCCTGATCCGCGAGCAACTAAGCACTTATTTACGACGGGGAAATCTGGTAGCCGATATCGTAACCGAAACCAGAAACCAGCAACCCGACTATCGTCTACGCACCGAACTGAAACAGTTCGAGCGCAGGTTACTGGATAACGGTGACGTAGAAATACTGGTGGCATTAAGAATCGAAGCAGTATCCAGAGACAGCAGTCAATCAAAAAACTACCTCATCAAACGACGCCATCAGGGTAATTCTGTACTAGCATCGGTTCGAGAAATGAATGACGCATTGGGGGAAATTTACACCGCAATGGTTGAGAATATTATTCTGGCATTGTAGTAAAAAATTGTTCGGGTGATTATTTTTGAAACGGATTGAGAAGTAAAATAATAATATGCTCGGCTATAAAATCCAGACAATGGCGACACTAAAAGCCTGATAGGGCTGGGCTGGTTGAGTATCGTTGGGGGGGCGTAGCTGGTCTTTTTGTCGACATTAACCGTAGCTAATTCGGTATTTTTTTGACAATCTGTCATCCCTGAGTACAGGCTGCTTGTCTCCAAGATTGCACTGTGATTCGGATAAAAGGGCTATCTGTGCCTGGTCTGGCCATTCGTTGTAAATTTTGCGTTCTAATTCCAGAATGCGTTGTATTGCGGATTTAGCCAGGCTTCTCTCGCGATTGCTGAAATGTGGGTCATTGATGACTCTCAAAAGCCTTTCTTTAATATCGGGAATCACTGTTTAGTCCTCCATTCGGCATTTCCGTTAAAAAATTGCCATTTGAATCTGTTTATGAGCGTCTATTATAGGCAATCTCTGTCTGCAGACTTATGCACTCTGTCTGCAGAATAATGCCGTCCAGCAGAAATTTACTACACATAATGATAAAAAACTGTAGAGGAGAACGGGGGGTTGAGGAGAACAGGGTCAGCCATTAGCAGTTCCCGGTCAACAGGCAACAGTTATTTTTTACTATAAATATCGATAAAAATTCAACATGTTATTTCAAGTGGGTAACCCCATGGTTTATGTCTTCATGACATTATCAACCCAATTGAGAAACCTGGATTGCGAAGAGCTTAAGGAGAAGAGCGCTGCAGCCCCCACGCATTCATGGCTTCGAGAATAGGAAAAAGCGTTCTGCCGTCCTTCGTCAGGGAATATTCCACGCGCACGGGAACCTCCGGATAAATTGTCCTGTTAACAAGCTTATCGCTTTCCATTTCTCGAAGTGAGCGGGTTAGCATGCGATCTGATGCGTCGGCAACCAGTCTCTGTAATTCCGAATACCGCTTCGGTCCGGACAATAGATTGAAAAGCAAAACCGGCTTCCATTTTCCACCAATCACACCGATGGTGGTGGCAACCGGACATGGAACTTGCTCAATTTCAACAGTTGGTGTCATTTTCATTCAATCTTGGTTCTTTCACTTACATGTATGTTAGTAATGCACATTATTGCATGTAGAATGATGTTTTGAACGTTGGTATCTTAAACGCTGATAATAATCGGAGTAACAAAAATGTCAAATCCACTTACAAAATCTCTCGTGGCTGGCGTTCTGGTGCTTGGCCTATCTACCCCTGTTGCTGCTAATGATGCTGATTCGCTGGTGAGGGAATTCTACACCATCGTCGATGCTAAAGCCGAAAGACTTGATCGATTCTATGCTAACGACTTCAAAGATCACGACCGGTCTCCGGTCGCGCCGAAAGATGCCACCGATAAGCAGGTAATACTGAGTTTTTTCTCAGAGCTGCTGGTTGGATTTCCCGATTTTAGCCACGAGCTGGAAATCCTGGCACCGATCGGTTACGACAAAGCAATGGTCTACTGGGCCTTTGAGGGCACGCACACAGGAACCTTTTTTGGCAATCAGGCAACCGGCAACAAGATCAGTATTAACGGTGTCGATATTTTCCGCATTAAGGGCGGTAAATTCGTTGAACAATGGCATGTCGAGGAACTGATGTCGTTGTTCGGGCAAATGAGGCCTGAATCTTGAACCTGGTTGCTGGTGACATGCAAGTTGGTCGAAATCCTAAGGAGTAAGTTATGTCCAGCAACATAAAAATCATCTATGGCTATGACACACTATGCGGTTGGTGCTACGGCTTCATCCCGGCGCTTCGCCATTTGAAAAAAAAATATCATGAATTGCCTATCCAGGTCATTCCCGGTGGTTTGTTCACGGGAAAGGGCGCCAGACCTTATTCGGCATTAGTCAATCACATCCAGACCAATCAGATTCGCCTTGAACAAGTCACTGGCAACAAACCTGGCAATGCTTTCCACACCATGATTAACAGCGAAAATCCACCTCTGGCAGAATCGGCAGTACCAACCCATGCCATCCAGCAGATAAAAAGTCTCGCTCCCGACAGGGTCCTGGAGTTTGCTCACCTTTTGCAGGAAGCCCATTTCGGTGACGGAAAAGATCTCAATAAGGTCAGGACATATAACGATCTGTGTGAGAAGCACGACCTACCCGAACTGGATACCGCAGCCATCGTCAACGCGACCGCAGACGATCCTTTGGTCGCAGAGAGTTATTCGCTTGCTTCCGGTCTGGGTATCAGGTCTTTCCCAACGATCCTGTTGGTTGATGCAGATGACCGTGTCTTCTCTGCTGTTCAGAATATCTACGAGCCAGCCACTTTCGTTGCCGAATTTGAACGTCAACGAGATAGTTATTTCAAAAATTCCGGGTCAGCATGAATACAACAGGCAACCTGGGCCATCTGATGAACGGTCACGGAATATGGGAGAACCAGAGTATGAAGGCACAAATGGAGCAACGGGAGCATCAGTTGTTGGAATTTATGCCGCAGAAGTCATGTGCTCGGCATGATAATCTGTAGTAGTTGAGATGTATTAGATTTGAAATTTCTCAACAAGTGTCTGCAAATCACAGGCTGTCCGTGCTAACTCCTGCCCAGCAACAGTAGTTTGTTCGATAGTGGCGGCATTTTGCATTGCCATTTCGTTTATTTGACTAATATTGCTATTCATATTTTCTGCTACAGAATTTTGTTGTTCGGCTGCAGTTGCAATATGCGCACTCATTTCATCTATTCTTTCTACTGAGGTTGCTATAGTGGTTAATGACGTACCCGCCAGAGCAGCCTTATCAACTACAGACTGACTCTGTTGATGGCTTTCAGCCATCGCCTGTGTTGCATTACCTGCTCCTGTTTGTCGTTTTTCGATAGCAAGGTTGCTTTGTGGGGTGGAGTCCTGGGTTCAGCTCGGCAATGTGCGCACTTCATCTGCCGCATCGGCAAAACCTCTCCCTTGCTCACCCGCACGTGCG
>JAAEOZ010000561.1 GCA_024222685.1 Gammaproteobacteria bacterium
GATGGAGCTCTTTATATCATGATGGCTCAAGACACAATATATTTACTTTCTGGGGCATAGTTATTAATACTATGGGCTTCTTATGGAGCCCATTTGTTTGAATGCGGTAATATATGAACCGTTACTATATACAGAAAGTATGGAACCGTGAATTCGTCTTGATAGTCATATTGTTGCGTCCATTGATGAAGTCTCACGTCTATATGGGAAATAACCGGGTCAATTGCAAGGTTAAGGAAAGCTAACAATGCCGAGACGAGGCAGATTATCTATTCCGGGAATACCCTTGCACATCATCCAATGGGGTAATAATCGAACTGCCTGTTTCTTTGCAGACGAGGATTAATGAGTTCCGATTAAGTGTGGTCTGTCCCTTATTACCCATTAATCGCAAAAGTGCCCTGAGCAGACATCGATCCCAGATCTTCACGAACATCCCTGTGATATAATGCAAACCCGTTTACGGTTCTATTGATACAGCGGTTTGTGTTAAACAGATATTTTTTTACTAATGGAAAACCTCTCGAGCTGGCAATGGTGAAACAGGCAAAGACATATTCAGATTTCGTATTGTGCACGGTTTATGAAGACATTCCGGCCGATGTGGTTGAGCGAGCTAAGGACTTGATCCTCGACCTGATCGCTGTTAGCGCGGCGGCACATGCGATAAAGGCGTCGAAGCTTGGGCGCGAAACGGCCGTTCGGCTTTTCAACTCAGCTACCGAAGATGATAAAGCCAGAATACTGTTTGACGGTAGAACGGCGAGCATTGCGGGCGCCGCCTATGCCGGGGCAACACAGATTGACAATCTGGACGCACACGATGGATACAGCAGCGCTAAGGGCCATGCAGGTTGCGGTTTATTTCCTGCTGTGTTGGCTTTTGCGGAAAAGGATGTTCATTTCTCAGGTAGAGACCTGCTTACCTCAATGGTGATTGGCTATGAAATTGGTTGCCGGGCAGGATTGGCATTACATGGCACGGTTACAGATTACCATAGCTCTGGAGCCTGGATTTCTCTGGCCGTAGCAGCCCTGGGGGTTCGACTGAATGGCGCTGATCGAAATACCCTGCGACATGCGATCGGCATCGCGGAGTATTATGGACCGCGCAGTCAGATGATGCGCGAAATAGACAACCCAACAATGTTGCATGACGGGTCAGGATGGGGATCAATGGTCGGCGTTGTTGCCGCGGAACTAGCCCTGGCTGGCTTTGAAGGAGCTCCGGCAATAACTATCGAAGGGGATTCTGCTGCCGAGTACTGGCGGAATCTTGCAAGTGATTGGCTGACCAGCAGGCAAAACATTAAACTCTTTCCTGTTTGCCGGTGGGCGCATGCACCAATTCAAGCCGCCCTCGACCTTCGTTCCGAGCACGCAATTTCAGTCAATGACATCAAACGTATAGAAATCCATGCGTTTCACGAAGCGACGCGCCTGGCTCAGGACATGCCCGAAACCACGAGCAAGGCACAATACAGCATCTGTTATCCAGTAGCGGCTGCTCTCACCTACGGAAAACTTGGAGCTCGCGAGGTTTCGGGCGAAACTTTCGCTGATCCAGATATCGCGAAGCTGGTTTCTCTTACTGCGGTTGCTGAATGCCCTGAATGCAATGAGAGCTTCCCTCAAGACCGCCTTGGTCGCACGATTATCGAAACCCGAGATGGCCGACGACTGGACTCAGGAATAGTGAGAGCGCCAGGCGAACACACCAACCCGGTGGATCGAATGGGTATCATCGACAAGTATCGGGAATATGTGTTCCCTGTTCTCGGTTGCAGCAGGGCGAAGCAGATCGAAGAGACAGTTTTTATGCTCGATCGCAACGACATGCTTTTAAACAAGCTAACCGATTTACTTTATCCGGTGATCGAATAGGGACCCGCAGGGGGTGAGGTGTTGATTTGCATTGAATGTTGAGCCAATTATGCCGAATACCTGTATGCTCGTTTGACCCGCCTACTAGACTTTATCTGGAGTGTGATCAGAAACTTGAAACAATATGGCTGGGTCAGGTTCTGATGCAAAACCCAGGTCAAAATTCAATGCAATTTAACAGTCTGGTTTATATAGCGAACATAGCAACGTCCAGGGGATTGCATCAACTGGCTAACATCATGTTCCGTTTCTGGCGTCACGAGATGCCAGTCAGGTTGAGTCCTGGTAGTCGAGCCATAGATTTTCTACCTTAAGTTATTTTAGAACAGTGCAATCATAATTAGAATGGGAATCAATTACACTGACCCCAATGATTCAGCGGTTTATCAATTACTACAATCATGAACGTTACCATGAGTCGCTGGATAACCAGACTCCGGCTGATGTGTACTACGGCCGGGGACAGAAGATATTGAATGACAGAGCGACTATCAGACTAAACACCTTGGCCATGCGCGAAAGATGCATTACGATAACAGAAGTGATTTATACCTGAGACGACATACAGAGTGAGTATATGTATCCATGAAAAATGCTAGAAGTATCGAACAGCTCTTAGATCGGAATGTCCCTACTTTCCCCATGAGCGATATTCAGCAAATGGTTAAAGAACATTTTGCTCTCGAAGGCAGGTTTAGTGAGATTGAAAGCGAGCGTGACCAAAGTTTTATAATTACTACCGCTAACAAGGAAAAATTTGTTGTTAAGATTTCTAATCGCAATGATGATTACGGCACTATTGATTTTCAAACCCAGGCATTGTTGCATATTGAACAACGCAACCCTTCCGTGCCTGTGCCTCGTATTATTCACACCCAAACAGGTGAGCTGTGCCTTGTCGTAAAAGGCAAAGGCAGCGACCAACATATTGTACGGGTGTTAAGTTTTTTGCCCGGCAATGAGGTTGGTGATGACCTGGAATTTAATACCAGAGCAATGCGTCGCTCCGTTGGCAGTGAGCTAGCAAAGTTGGGGTTAGCCTTGCGCAGTTATTTTCATCCACACTCAGCACATGTGCATCCCTGGGATAACATGAAGTTTATGGTTTATCGAGAACACATCCATCATGTCCCCGACAGGAAAGCTCGTCAACAGCTGGAGCAGATTTTTGACTACGTGAATGAACACTGCATGGATAAGTATAAA
>JAAEOZ010000562.1 GCA_024222685.1 Gammaproteobacteria bacterium
GGGCAGGTATTTAAACCCGCCCAATGAAGCCGGTACAAAGTTCTTATTTAACTGAGTAGCGGTGCAATAACCAGGCTGACAATGGCCATTACATTGATGAGAATGTTCATAGAAGGACCTGAAGTATCCTTGAATGGATCACCGACGGTGTCACCGACTACAGTCGCGGTGTGCACGTCTGAACCTTTTCCACCAAGATTACCTTTTTCAACATATTTCTTGGCATTGTCCCAGGCACCTCCGGCATTAGCCATCATCAAAGCCATCAGTACACAGCTTAATAAAGCACCGGAGAGCATGCCACCGAGTGCTTCGGCACTAATCAGAAAACCTACCACGGGTGGTGAGCTCACCGCGATAACGCCGGGTACAATCATTTTTTTCAATGCTGCTGTTGTAGCGATATCAACGCATTGAGCGGTATCCGGTTCGGCTTTGCCTTCCAGTAAACCGTCGATTTCCTTAAACTGGCGACGGATTTCTTTTATCATTTCAAATGCAGCATCGCCGACCGCAGTCATCGTAATGGAAGCTATCACAAAGGGGATAATACCGCCGATAAAGAGACCGATAAGAACTTCTGGATTACTCAGCTCCAGTTCGAAATCACGAATATTGAGAGATACGGTTTCGATAAAAGCTGTGATAATTGCTAGTGCTGCTAGTGCTGCTGCACCGATTGCAAAACCTTTGCCGATTGCGGCAGTAGTGTTGCCCAGTTCGTCAAGTGAGTCGGTAATTTTTCGCGTATCTTCACCCAGGCCAGCCATTTCGGCGATACCGCCTGCATTATCTGCCACCGGCCCGTAGGCATCTATGGCCATGGTAATGCCTACTGTAGCAAGCATACCGACCGCAGCGATACCGACGCCGTAAAGCCCGGAAAAATGGCTGGAAATGCCGATGATGCCGCAGATAGTCAGGATAGGTATAGCTACAGATTGCATGCCGATTGCAAGGCCGCTGATCATCACCGTGGCAGCCCCGGTTTCTCCGGATTTTGCAATATGCTCAACTGGTGAACCCGCGGTGTAGTGTTCGGTAATCAAGCCGATAATAATACCGCCGACTGCGCCTGCCAGCACCGATACCCAGATTCCGTAATGTAGATCTAGCATTGCAATGACAAAATAAGCGACCGCGATAAAAATAATCGAAGCGCCCATGGTGCCCATACGCAGGGCTTTTTCCGGAGATTTTTCCGAGTTCACTTTGACGATAAGAATGCCGCCGATTGAACAC
>JAAEOZ010000563.1 GCA_024222685.1 Gammaproteobacteria bacterium
AAAACGCCTGGTTGCGATGACAGTTGATACCGATGACATCGATGTCTGTAATGACGAAGCTATTTTAAAGGATGGCGAATGCGTAGGTTATGTGACTTCGGGAGGATACGCTCACTATGTCCAACGGTCGGTAGCTCTAGGTTATGTGCCGACTGATCTTGCGGTAATGGATTGTAAACTGGAAATCGAAATAAATGGTGAAATGGTTTCTGCAACTGTGGTTGAATCGCCGTTATATGATCCGACAGGTGAAAAAATGCGTGCCTAGCGCTGGCTGCGGAGAGAAGCAATGACTATTGCGGTGTTAACGCGGACTCCATGCCAGATAAAAAACGACTCTGCGGCCTGTTCGACCAGCATACCGAGGCCGTCTAAGGTACGAGATGCTCCGTGGTTTTGCGCCCACTGGACGAAATTAGTGATATTGTTCAGGTTATACATCATGTCATAACAAACTGAATTGATGCCGAGTACTTCAGCAGGTATTGGTGGCACTTCACCTTTTAAGCCCGCCGAAGTGCCATTAATGATCAAATCAAACTTATCCCGGCCAAGCTCTTCGAAGCTACTAGGTATGATGTCGCCTACCATCTCAAAGTCCTCGGCGAGCTTTTCGGCTTTCTCGACTGTGCGATTAGCCAGGGTTAAATTTGCAGGACTCAGAGCCAATATCGAAGGTAGTACACCTCGAACTGCACCTCCCGCACCGAGTAATAAGATTTTCCGCCGTTTGATTAATACGCTATTGTTATTGACAAGATCACGAGTAAGGCCGACGCCATCGGTGTTATCACCGGCAATCTCTCCATTGGCAGAAAAGATAATGGTATTAACAGCTGATGCATCTTCAGCCCGAGGGCTTTTTCGATCGCACACCTCGGCTGCTTGCTGTTTAAAAGGTACAGTGACATTCAGACCTTTGTATCCCAGTTGTTGCAGGCCACGCAAGTCTGTAACGAAATCATCCTGGGGAATTTCGATTGCTTCGTAACTGATATTTAGATTGAATTGTTCAGAAAAAGCCTGGTGTATCCTGGGTGAAAGGCTATGACCTATCGGATTTCCGACAACCGCAAAGAGGTTACCACCAGGAATGCTATCGTTCACAATTACTCTTTGAGCCAGTTAGCAGCCGATTTCGCGAAATAAGTAAGAATGCCATCCGCTCCGGCTCTTTTCATACAAAGCAGAGCTTCCAGTACACAGGCTTTCTCGTCGATCCAGCCATTTTCCCCGGCGGCTTTTAACATCGCATATTCACCACTAACCTGATAAACAAAGGTAGGGAACTGCAATTCCTGTTTAATCCGTTGGACAATGTCGAGATAAGGCATGCCAGGCTTTATCATCACCATATCTGCACCCTCATCGATATCGAGTAAAACCTCGTATATTGATTCATTACTATTAGCGGGATCCATTTGATAGGAATATTTATTACCACCGCCGAGATTGCCGGAGGATCCAACAGCATCTCGAAATGGGCCGTAAAAGCTCGATGCATATTTGGCGGCATAAGCCAGTATTCTCGTGTTGACATGACCCTGATCTTCGAGGGCGTGGCGGATAGCGTAAATACGACCATCCATCATATCTGAGGGGGCGACGATGTCAGCACCGGCATCAGCATGCGATAAAGCCTGTTTTACCAGAGCCTCTACTGTGAGATCGTTGGTAACATAGCCAAGGTCGTCGAGTAATCCATCCTGGCCGTGGCTGGTATAGGGGTCGAGTGCTACGTCTGTGATTATGCCGAGATTAGGGATTTCCTGTTTAAGTTGTCTTACTGCGCGCTGTACAAGACCGTCCGGATTCCATGCCTGTTCGGCCTGATCAGATTTCTGACTGATGCCTACCACCGGAAACAATGCAATTGCGGGTATGCCTAGATTGTGAATGATTGCCGCTTCCTCAACGAGCAAATCAACCGAAAGTCGATCGATTCCCGGCATCGATGACACAGCCTCACGCTGGTTCTGGCCTTCAAGAACGAACATCGGATAGATAAAATCATCAGCACTTAGTCTGTTTTCACGCATTAAACGACGTGAGAAATCATCTCGTCGCATGCGGCGCTTTCGGGTTATCGGGTAACTGGACACGAGCTTCTCTTTTAATTCAACAGCGGTTGTGCTTTGGCACAGACGTTAACACAAATTTTACTGTATTCTGTGAAAAACATCACTTTTTCATATTTCAGCAAATTTGTCATAAATTCTTTATAAGCCAGCGGACCAGATCGGTCCAGAGTCGGCTGATTTCGGCTTTGGTGGGCATGATACCTGCGTGGGGTAACTCAAGTGTTATAACCGGAATACCTCGATACATGCCAGCATAGTTTCCGAGTGATCCGGGATAGGTTCCCATCAGGTTCTTATGCAGATAACCGATGCGTCTCGGCGCATTATTACGGCTCGGAGCGTCATAGTCGACCAGTGAATAAGGTGCGTGCACAGCGATGATTACATCCGGGCTAAATTGTTCTATCTCGCTAAACAGCCAGCGGGTTTCAGGTTCACTCAATGGGTAAGGGCCAGGGTAACGGCGTTTGTTGCTAAATGTTCTGGTTTTCCAGTAATCGAGCGCAGCGCTTGTTTCTGATTCGGGCACGAGAAAATTTCTATTCAGATCGACACCGTTGGCATTGAGTCGATTATGTTTCTTCTTAAGGGCGCCATCGGGATTCATCAGTGGTGCGACTCGCCAGTGAAAAAGTCCGGAATGATGCCTGTCTAGCGTTTTCATCCATTTGAAAACTATACTGATAGAACTTAACTCGTCACCGTGGGTGCCACCCACCAGCATAATACGACCTTTAGGGATTTTCTTTCCTAATGGCGGATATTCCTTTATCAGGATAGGAAAACCCATGATGGAGTTATAACCGGTGAGTTGTAAATTAATCGACAGGCATTCCTTGTAGGCAACACTGGCGAGTTTGGATGAAATGCTTTTACAGGCCTGTGTGGTGGATATCTGTGATCTGGTGTTAGCCTGTGATGCGGTGGTAAATAAGACCACAGTCAACAGGTATAACAGTTTATTCATCAACCGTGACTACCTTCAATGACTCACCTGCGCTAATCTGTCCAGATGGAAATGCTCTATTCAGTAAACGCAAGATATTTTCGGCGTCATAGTTAAGCGCACTTTTCTTCGCCAGGGACTTAAACCTGTCACCCGTCCGCGCTGTGATGACTGAGATTACAGGGCTTTTAATTTCTGAAATTTGTTTGCTGGTCAGGCGCTTATAACTTTGATTGAGTTTTTGCAGTGTTTTATCAGTCTGAGCGAAGGTTTTTTTCGTACTTGTGCCGATAATAAATATGGCCTGGGATTGATTTAGTTTAAGTGCGCTAATACGCGCGGGTTGTTTCTTTTTACCAAGGGTTACAGTTGTCCTGGCGCTAGCACCGAAATTATGGGTTTTAACCGACAATTTCTGGTTGTTTGACTGTTTTTTCAGGAAATCCTGCAAACTCTCACCTTTTTCCAACGTCGACATAGACATTTGCACTATGGCACCGGTTTCGAAGTTACGGGCAATTAAAGCCTCGGCTGAATTAGTCACCTGCCATCCCACTGGAAACTGGATACCGAAACCAAGGTCGGGATGCATGAAGCGGTTGTTGACGACGATACCCTGTTTTATGTTTTGTCCCCAGCTCATACCGTTGATCATTTTCAGGTATTTGCCGGAATTACTTTTTCGATACTTTTTGCTGGAGAGTTTCTTCGCGGCACGTATCACGGTTTTTAAACGTTTGTCATTTTTTGGATGGGTGGAAAATACGCCGTGGTAAATATTAGCCTGCCGGTTCTGTTTTTTTGCCAGTGCTTTTTCATAAATCTCCTGATTTTTCAGCACGCCGATGACTTCGAGCATGGATTCCGGGTTATATCCGATTTTATGCAGGTATTGTGCGCCGAGTTTGTCGGCTTCCAGCTCGTGATCACGCCCATAACCGCGCACGATACCGGTGGTTAGCTGATTGCTGAGCTGGCCAATTGACTGACTACCGGTGGCAAGTGTTACAAAAACGTTGAACAGACCAGAAGCTAATTGCCCGGATTGCTGGCGAACGGAATGGCGTGCGGTGACATGACCGATTTCATGACCGAGCACACCGGCAATTTCAGCTTCGGAATTGAGATAAGCCATAATGCCGCGAGTGATATAGATATAGCCACCCGGCAGCGCAAATGCGTTGATATCCGGAGAGTCGAGCACGGTGAAAGTAAACTTGAGATGTTTACGATGACTTTTTGCTGCCAGCGTCTGGCCGAGCTGATTAACATAAGCCTGTAGTGCAGGGTCATCGTAGATGCCATATTGAGCAATGATTGACTGGTGATATTTTGTTCCCTGAGCAATTTCCTCAGATTCGCTGATAGTGACGAAGTCGCGGTCGCCGGTAACCGGGTTGATAGCGCAACCGCTGATTATTGAGATCAGGGCTAGTAGTGCGTAAATGGTGAGTCGTGTTTTCATCGCTTTATTGTAGTCGCAATTCTGCTTCGGAGAAAACTACAGCACAAAAAAAAGGGTGCCATTGGCACCCTCGTCGAATCGAATTTTATTATTTACCGTAACGCTGACGGAATTTATCAACTTGCTTGGCAGTTTGCAGGATATGCTGCTTACCAGTGTAAAACGGGTGCGACTGGCTTGAGATTTCAAGCCTCAACAAAGGGTATTCATTGCCGTCTTCCCATTTAATGGTTTCACGGGTTGGTACCGTAGAACGAGTCAGAATTGAAAAATCGGACGAAATGTCCTGAAAAACAACGTCTCTATATTCTGGGTGAATACCTTCTTTCATGATCCAGCCTGGTGCCAAAGGGTTTAAAAGGGCGCGAATTTTGACGCTTTAACCACTAAAGTGCAAGTGTTTTTTTGCACCAAATCATATGGATTAATCCAGATTGGCCCTGGCGGTTTTGATTTTTTGCAGGCTGTCATCGGGCAGGTTTTTACAATTCGGTCCGAACTGGTCGAGGTAAACCTGAAAAATACCCGACTCAAAAATATTGTCACATTCGCGAATACAGGCATTACGGGTCGATAGTATGGTTTCTACTGTCGCCTTGCGATTAGATATCGAATGACATTTAAACTCTGAAATCAACTCAATATCTGTAAGTGTTTCCAGAATCACGGTAGCTTCTGACCAATAGTGGATAAACAGTTCCTTTGCAAAGTGCATGTGGTCTATTTTCTTCGAATTGCTGTATTCGATTTCGATAAAGGGCTTGCGCCAGATCGGTGCACATGCACGAAGACTCTTTATGGCCCAATTAGTATCGGTCCGGCAAATGAGTTCATCGATAACAGGGTTATCGGCAAACCGGTCAAGGGCGAGCTTCATAAAGAGGGTTTACTCCAGGGTGCTGGCGACAGATTTTGCACTCAGTGCCCATATTCCTGCAATGGATAACAGACTGCCACCGGTAAAATTAAAAATCCTTTGCGTTTTTTGAGACGAGATCAATTGTCGTGCCTGACCTGCAAAAATGGCATATAAGGCAGCATTGACAACCGCAAGTCCGACAAAAGTGATCGACAATATCCAGAGTTGTACGACGAGGTCATAGTCCGGGGAAATAAACTGTGGCAGAAAGGCGATAAAAAAGATGATGCCTTTAGGGTTCAAAGCGGTAACCAGATAGGTGTTAAAAAAGAGCTTGAGGCCTGAGTCAATTCTTTCAGTACCACTGATATCAGCAGGTTTAAAGCCGGAGCAGAAAAGTTTCAGGCCCAGATATAGCAGATACAGCCCACCAGTCCACTTTATTATCTGAAACAGTAATGCCGATTGCGTCAGAAGTGTACCCAGGCCAAGTAGCGAAAGAACCAGTGCGCTCGAATCTCCCAGCGCAACCGCAATGACAAGCGGCAGCTTGACTCGATTACCGTGCGAAATAGAGTAACTAATAACAGTCAAAATGGTCGGGCCGGGGATAATCAGCAAAACGCTCGTCGCGACCACATAGGTTAACCAGAGATCCAGGTTCATAATCCTGTATCCAGATCAGGCAAACACATTTAGCGCCTGATCCAGATCGGCGATCAGGTCGTTACTATCTTCGATGCCTGTGGAATAGCGAATCAGGCTTTCGGGAATACCCGCAGCAGCACGTTCCTCAGCGGTACATTCGACATGGCTGGTGGTCACCGGCGGCCCGATAGTGGTTTCGACGGCACCGAGATTAGCGGCTGCGTGAGCATAACGGAGTCTGGGAACAAACTTACGTACATCGTTGAAATTATTGCCTTTGATCATGAAGCTAAGCATACCGCCGAAGCCGCACATTTGCTGTTTAGCAATAGCATGTCCGCTATGGGATTCAAGACCGGGATAGAATACCTGTTCAACAGCCTTGTGACCCTCAAGAAAATGAGCGATCTTGATGGCATTCTGGTTTTGGCGGTCAATTCTTAGAGCCAGCGTTTTCATGCCGCGTAGGATCAGATAGGCAGCCATCGGGTGCAGGGTTGCACCATTGATTTCACGGTAATGGTAAATTTTTTCGATGAGTTGCTTTTCACCGCAGATAACGCCACCCAGTGCATCGGCATGCCCACCGAGAAATTTCGTTGCACTGTGTAAAACCAGGTCAGCGCCGAGGCTCAGGGGTTGCTGGTTAATTGGTGTCGCAAATGTATTATCAACGACTACCGTTGCACCGATTCGTTTAGCTGCTGCGCTAAGCCTGGCGATATCCATAACCTTTGTAGTCGGATTGGTTGGACTTTCGAGATAGACCAGATCGCAGCCTTTGGCTATTTCAGACTCGATTTCGTCGTGGTCGGTGGTATTACAAAGGCTAACGTCGATATTGAATTTTGGTAGAAATTCGTTGAATAAAACGTTGGTACCACCATAGGTATCCTTAACCGAGACTACACGTTTTCCCGGGGAGAGTAGCGCGTACAGCATGCTGCTGATTATACCCATGCCGGTTGCTGCGCTGGTAGCGGCTTCAGCATCTTCCAGTTGCCTGATCTTGTTCTCGAATGCGTCTACGGTAGGATTGGTATTGCGGCCGTAGATGTGACCGGGCTTTTCTCCTGACGCAACCTGCATCCATTCGTCGACGTCTTTGTAACCGAAGCCTACGCTGTGAACTACCGGTACCTGCGTAGCTCCCTGGATTAATGACGATTCTTCCCCGGCCCAGATGCATTGGGTGGCTTTTGAAATTTCCTGGCTTGACATGAGTACCTCTATTTAGATGTCAAAAAATGATTCAGCGGTGGATTCTTCACATAATATGTAGTCGGTCAATAAATGTTTTGCAAAATTTCTGTTACTGTGAAAAATCTATTCTGAAAAGAGACCTAACATTATTGGATCAGGAGCGGAGTATAATGGCTAATGCAGATATAAAATTTGATTTCACTCAGCAGCGTGTTTTGATTACCGGCGGTACATCGGGTATGGGTGAGGCGACCGCAGTCGCGTTTGTCGAAGCGGGCGCGGATGTTGTCATCAGTGGTCGAAATCAGGCTCGCGCAACGCGCATTATTGAAAAATTACAGAATGCTGAAGGTGATATTTCATTTATCGCTGCAGACCTGGGCTCTAGCGATCAGTGCGAAAACCTGGTGAGACAGACCTGTGAACAATTGGGTGGTCTCGATATCGTAGTGAACAGTGCCGGAGTCATCTATCATGCTACTGCCGAGCAAACTACCGACGAGCAGTGGCTCGATACCATGAACGTAAACCTTAATGCTACTTTTTACATTTGTCGGGCAGCCATTCCCCGTATGAAACCTGATGGTGGCACCATAATTAATATAGCATCAGATGCTGCGTTGTCGGGTAGTTATCATTTGACCGCGTATTGTGCCAGTAAAGGCGCAGTGTTACAGATGAGCAGAGCAATGGCGAAGGACTATGCGCGCGATAATATCCGTATTGTTCCTATTTGTCCGGGAGATGTCGATACGCCGATGCTACGAGGCGAATTCCGTGATCGCGGACTGGATCTTGAAACAGGTCTTCGTGAATCTGCTGAGGGAGTTCCGTTAAACCGGGTTTGCAGTGCCGAGGAAGTTGCGCACATGGTTTTATACGCGGCGAGTAACTCAGCCAGATTCATAACGGGCTACCCGCTGGTGCTTGATGGCGGCAATCGAGCCTGAGTGTCGTATTCCATTGCACGCTCGACTGGTTGCTAAGCCTGATTAGCAGCAAGAACGTACAACATTTCAAGGCCAAGGGTTGCTCCTGCAAGCGCAGTTATTTCGGCATGATCATAAGACGGAGCCACTTCGACCAGATCCATACCAATTATATTCAGCCCTTGTAGACCGCGTATTATTTTAAGCGCTCGATCCGATGTGAGGCCTCCGACTACAGGCGTGCCGGTGCCAGGTGCATAGGCCGGGTCGAGGCAATCGATATCAAAAGTCAGATAACAGGGCATGTCGCCGACGCGTTGGTGAATGCGCTTAACAATATCGGTGGTATTAAGATCGTTAGCTTCAGCAGCGTTGATGACTTCAAATTCGTGGGTACTCTCGGTATATTCGGTGCGAATGCCGATCTGAATACTGTGATCGGCATCGATCAAACCTTCCCGTGGTGCGCGGTAAAACATGCAACCGTGATTGTAGCTTGAGCCTTCTTCTTCGTAAGTATCGGTATGAGCGTCAAAGTGAACCATGGCAAGTTTTCCATGAGCTCTTTGATGGGCTCGCAATAACGGTAAGGTGACGAAGTGATCACCGCCAAAACTTAATACAGTTTTGCCGGCAGCTAATAATGTATCGTAGTGCTGATCTATGCCCTTGCAAAAAGCGTCATGATTGCCTGATGGGAACTCAAGATCACCATAATCAGCAATACGTAATTTGTCGAAAACAGAAAATGTCCAGGGAAAACGCTTTTCTTCCCAGCGCAGATTGGCGCTAGCCTGACGAATCGCCGTCGGTCCGCTTCGTGTGCCGGATCGACCAGATGTTGCCAGGTCATAAGGTAAACCGATAATAAAAACATCGGCGTCATCAGGGTTACGGCTTAACACAGTACCCATATAACTAAAAATGTTTGTGTGTATGGAATAGCTTTCATAGAAGTTGTCGACCATTACGTTTTCCCCTGTTTATAAGTACCAGTTGTACTCTCGGGCACTGATATATTGTTCGAATGCAAAGGTTTCTGATTCGCGGTGCTTACAGTATAACTCGACGAAACTTCGACCGAGAATATTGATGAGGGCTTCGCTTCCAAGGGTTACTCCGACTGCGTCGGCCAGATTCAATGGTAAATTGACATCACGACCATTAACCGCCTGATCGTAAGGCTTACCTGGGTCAAGTTTATGCTGTATGCCATGCAGCATACCAGCCAGTGTGATTGCCATTGCCAGGTAAGGGTTGGCATCGGCACCTGGGACACGGTTTTCCACTCGCCAGGCTCCGTCTTTGGCTAATGGGATGCGAAAAGCAACAGTCCTGTTTTCATGTCCCCATGTCAGGCTTACAGGTGCACAATTAGCTCCACCGGTATAGCGTCTGTATGAATTTATATTTGGCGCCCAGTAAGACATTGATGCAGGCATGCAGTCGATTAATCCACCGATAGCATACAACAGGCGTTGATGTGGTTTATCCCCATCCGAAAAAATATTATTTCGTTTTTTGTCGAGCACACTGACATGCATATGTAATCCGTTGCCGGGTTGATCCAGCATTGGTTTAGCAATAAAACTCGCCATCATGCCATGCTTTTTAGCTATTTCGACTACAGTGCGTTTAAACAGACAGGTTTCGTCTGCTGCACGTAATACGTCACTGTGATGGTTGAAATTTATTTCAAACTGGCCTGCCCCCATTTCTGCAGAAATAGCCCCTGTTTCAATATTTTGCTGGTTACAGGCTTCAACAATGTCATCAATGATATCTTCGAAATCACCAATCCTGGTGGTTGATAGAACCGTAGGAGTATCGATTTGACCTGTTTTCGGGTTGCGCACCAACTTGATTAGACCTTGCTCATTAAGAGCCTGGTCAAATAGATAAAACTCAAGCTCGAAAGCCACCATTGGTTGCCATTTCTGCTTTTCAAAAGCCTGTAAAACTCGTGCCAGCACGTTGCGCGGTTCGAAAAACACCGCTTCACCATCCTGGTTTGATGTCGCAATTGCCTGTATTCGTGGGCGTTTGCCCCAGTTGATGACTGACAGGCTTCCTGGTATCAGGCTGAAATGCGCATCCGGATCTCCATCATCGGCCCCATAGTGTATGCCTGCTAGTAGCTCACCAATTACACTAAGAACCAACATACTCATCGGAAATGCAAGTCCTTCTGCTGCGAAAGACTTTAATTTACTGATGGGATAGCGTTTTCCGAAAAAATGACCACTGATATCAATGGCCAGAACTTCCAGTTCTTTTATATGTGGATGAGCTGATAATAGTTCATCTATTTCCTGCATAAGTGCAGTATCTTTTTTAGGTGTCATAATTTTTATCAGTTATCAGGCAACGCCCTTGAAATATTGATGAATATCCTGCAGTGAGTTTATGGATGCTATTCCCGCTCGAATGTCTGCTTCGATCGCCTTATGCAAAGCCGACGCATTTTGATTTCGGATTGCTTCAATAGCCCCGATGTGATGGTCAATCCGATATGCTTTTTTTAGTTTGCTGACGACAATTCTTGAAAACGGGCCCAGTTGTAACCACAGGCTCTCGATTAATGGTACTGAACGTTGAGCTGGATTTACACTGTATAAACTTCTGTGAAATTGCTGATTACTCAGTGCAATATCCTCAATAGCACCTTTTTCTACAGCGGAATTAATCTGCGCATCCTGGAGAATAAGTAACTTGAGTTGTTGATCGTCAATATGTGGCAGAGCGCTAACTGCAGCGTGGGTCTCGAGTATGATGCGAAGCTGGCTGAGTTCATTAAACTTTTCTGCAGTCATTACGGGGACGATTACTCTTCGATTGTTTTTAACTTCGATGGCAGCTTCGCAGGCTAGCCGATGCAACGCTTCGCGAACTGGCATTGGACTGACATCTAGCATTTGCGCAAGCCCACGTATAGTTAATGCGATACCGGGGCCGATTCGTCCGCATAGTAAGTTGGTGCGTAGTAACTGATATACCCATTGGTGGGTTTTCAGCTCGGTAGTTTTTTCTACCAGACGAAGTTCGAAGTCAATTGACTCTAACCCTTTCATATGCGCATAAACACCTCTGTGATTACTCACAACGCAGCTTGATCTCATCGGGGTATTGTGATCACATTGAGTATTTTAAGCAAGTGAGACCATCTATCCCTGATGTCTGAAGCAAAAATGAAAGTCGGTATACTGGAGGCAGGCCTGCTCAACGATAAACTGGTGGATGAATTTGATCCTTATCCGGAGATGTTTGCCAGTTTGCTAAATCGTGCGGGAAAAGATCTCGATTATCATTCATTCAGCGTAATAAGAGGGCAGTTGCCGGATTCAATTGAAGATTGTGATGGCTGGCTGATTACCGGTTCCCGTCATGGCGTATACGAAGACCTCGACTGGATGCTTAAACTTGAAGCATTTATCCGTGAGGTATATCAAGCTCGAGTTCCTCTGGTCGGTATTTGTTTCGGTCATCAAATTGTTGCCAAAGCGCTTGGCGGTGTGGTAGTCAAGTCAGATAAAGGCTGGGGCGTCGGAGTGACAGGCTATTCAGTTGTAAAAACACCTTGCTGGATGACATCGATCACCGATGACATTCGAATATATGCTTTTCATCAGGATCAGGTAGTCAGTTTGCCGCCGGGTGCAGACATTTTTTTAAGTTCTGAATTCTGTCCGAACGCCGGCCTGGTCTACGGTGACTCGGTTGTTAGTATACAGGCGCATCCCGAATTTGAAGAAGCTTATGAACTGGCGTTATTGAATATGTATTCAGGAAATGTCGTACCGCAACCTATAGCCGAAAAAGCCCTGCGATGGATAGACGAAAGTGGCGAAACAGCAGATACTCAGATATTGGCAGAATGGATTGTTGAATTTCTAAGCAGTCGAAACCGGCATTCCTGAATCGATCAATTAATCAGCTAACTGCAGCAATACCCTGATCGGCCAGATAATCTTCAAACTCCTGTTTTGGCATCGGTTTGCCGAAATAATAACCCTGAGCGAAATCACATTTAAGAGATTGCAGGAATTGCCACTGGGCTTTCGTCTCTACACCTTCTGCAATGACTTCGAGTCCGAGTCCATGTGCCATTGCGATAATCGCCTGAACCAGCACCTTGTTTTCATGGTCATTTGGTAAGTCAGTGACAAATGAGCGATCGATTTTAACCGTATTAACCGGAAAATTTTTCAGGTAACTCAGTGCTGAAAATCCGGTACCAAAATCATCTACCGATAATCTGACACCACATTTGTTTATTTCTTCGATATAAGTCGTTACCTGAATAGAGCTGTCAAGTAACAGACCCTCGGTAATTTCTACTTCCAGCAGAGAGGGATCCCAGTGGTGAATTTCTATTTGTTCTTTTATTGTCTCAAACAGAAGATTGGTTCTAAACTGTATGGCTGATGCATTGACAGCCACTCGCAATCCGACTCCGTAAGTTTTTAACCAGTGTGCTCCAGCTTCTATAGACTTACGTAGCACCCAGCATCCGAGTTCGGGAATGAGGCCGGCACTTTCAGCGGCCGGAATAAATTCATCGGGGCCGACATGGCCGAGTTTCGGGCTGTTCCAGCGCGCCAATGCTTCTGCAGATACCGGCACCGCTGAAGAAATTTCTACAATAGGCTGAAAGAATACACTGAGTTCATTTCTGCTAAGCGCTTTCTTCAGGTTATCCTGCAATTCGAGTTGACGATGCGCGCGCCGGTTGATTTCTTCGGAGAAGAATCTGAATGTGTTCTTGCCCTCACTTTTAGCCTGATACATGGCCTGGTCGGCAAAGTGCAGCAGGCTGGCGGTATCTGTACCGTGTTCTGGAAACAGTGCTATACCGATACTGGCACTGACTCGAATCTGTTTTCCCTCACAAACGGTCGGCTTTGTGGTGGCATCAATAAGTTCCTCGATTTTTGTAATCAGGGATGTTTTCTCGTTAATATCGCTGATTAGAACGACGAACTCATCGCCGCCTATGCGCGCGACGGTATCGGTTTTCCTGACTACCTGTGAATAGTTGCTGGAAACCTGTTTTAATAATAAATCTCCGGCTTCATGACCATGCTTATCATTGATTGCCTTAAAACCATCCAGGTCGATAAAAATAACTGCGCTGCTAAAATTATAGCGCTCGGAGCGGTTGATTAAACGATTCAGTTCCTCGTAGAGACCACGGCGATTAGGTAAATCGGTTAAAGGATCGCGAAGCGCCATGTGTTCGATATGTGATTCGGCATTTTTACGGTGAGCTATTTCTTCTTCGAGCCCCGACCGTAACGTCCAGATATCCAGAAAAACCCGGACTTTGGAGAGCAGCGCTATTTTTAATATAGGCTTTTGCAGGTAATCTACAGCGCCGGATAAATATCCCTGTTCTATATGGGTATTATCCTGATTGGCAGTAACAAATATTATTGGTATCGTACGCGTTTTGGCGTTTTTCTGCATAATTCTGGAAACCTCGAATCCATCCATACCAGGCATCTCAACGTCTAAAAGGATTAACGCTATGTTGTCGTGAAGTGTGGATTCGCGTAGAGCTGCCTCACCGGACTCAGCTGTGATTATCTGAGCGTTGATGTGCTTTAGCAAAACCTTGAATGAAATCAGGTTAGCTTTGGTATCATCGACGATTAGGATTTTGGCTTTTGGCATGACTTACAGGGATAGCTCAGAGACGTCGATGCGAAAGATTTGGGACTGATCGCTGGTTGTAAGCATGTTGATTAGTGTTTGAAAAATGTTCCATTTTGCGGATGATGATTCGTTTCCGTTATTACAGGCCAATAATTGTATAAGTATAGAAAGGCTTAGGATTTTTTCAGATTTATTATAGAAATAGTCTGGGGTAGGCTGTCTGCTATATATGGTTTTATCCTATAGAAAATAAGTTTCAAATTGAAACTTAAAAGTTGCTGGATGGGCCTTATTATTATACTGTAAGCGTCAAGTGCAGCTAATTCCCAAATCAACGGGATAAATTAATGAACGTATTTATTTTTATTCTTGTTTTACTTGCCGTGCCTTATGCTGTTGTTCGGTTTCATCCATCGTTTAAAAATCTGGCGATAGGGTTTGGTGTATTCCTGGTGGGATTTACCCTGGTAGGAAGTTTTAGTTTTCTGGCAGGTATTATCATCTGGGTGATTTATCTGTTACCGGTTATATTTTTTGGACTTAAAGACCTGCGTATGCAGTATCTTTCTGCACCGCTACTGGCACGAATCAAAAAGGTTTTGCCACCGATGTCTGAAACCGAACGGGATGCGATTGAGGCTGGTACGGTTTGGTGGGAATCGGAGCTATTTCGTGGTGCCCCCGACTGGAGTCGCCTGCAGTCTTACCAAAAACCCCAGCTGAGTGAGGAAGAGCAGGCGTTTGTCGATGGGCCAGTTGAAAAGCTTTGTGAAATGATAGATGACTGGGAAATTACCCATAATCTGATGGATTTGCCAGAATCAATGTGGGAATTTCTAAAGGAGCATCGGTTCTTTGGCATGATTATTCCCAAAGAATTTGGTGGACTTGAGTTTTCTGCATATGGTCATTCAGCTGTGGTAACAAAGATAAGTGCCAGGAGTATTTCTGCAGGGGTAACAGTAATGGTACCAAACTCTCTGGGGCCAGCTGAATTGTTATTGCATTATGGAACGAAATCCCAGAAAGAATATTACTTACCGCGTCTTGCATCCGGGCAGGAAATTCCCTGTTTTGCATTAACCGGGCCAGATGCCGGTTCCGATGCTGGATCTATTCCGGATACCGGCATCATCTGCAAAGGTGATTTTGAAGGTAAAGAAGTGCTTGGTCTTCGCCTCAACTGGGAAAAACGGTATATCACTCTGGGCCCAGTCGCGACTGTACTTGGTCTTGCGTTTAAAGCCTATGATCCCGATGGATTGCTGGGCGGAGAAGAGGAGCTGGGTATCACCTGTGCATTGATTCCGACTAATATAAAAGGGATAACTATCGGTAACAGGCATTTTCCGATGAATTCTGCTTTTCAGAATGGGCCTAACAGCGGCGAGGATGTATTTATACCGATGAACTATATCATCGGTGGTCAGGATAATATCGGTAAGGGCTGGCGAATGCTGGTTGAGTCATTATCCGCTGGACGTGGAATATCACTGCCCGCAGTTGGGGTGGCTGCCGGGAAGGCTTCGTCTCGCGTCACCGGTGCTTATGCCCGAATTCGGCATCAATTCAACACTTCTATCGGTAAATTTGAAGGTGTCGAGGAAGCCCTCGCCAGGATTGGTGGTATGACCTATATGATGGATGCCGGTCGATTGCTCACTTTATCTGCTCTGGATAGTGGTGAGAAACCGTCAGTAGTGACAGCGATACTAAAATATTATAATACTGAGCATATGCGCCAGGTCATTAATGATGCCATGGATATACATGGAGGTCGCGGTATCTGTATGGGGCCGAGTAATTATCTTGCCAGAGCCTACCAGTCTATTCCTGTCGGGATTACTGTCGAAGGTGCAAACATTCTTACCCGTAGCATGATTATTTTCGGTCAGGGAGCGATACGCTGTCATCCTTATCTGGTGAAAGAAATGGAAAGCGCCGGGATGATTGATCAGTCGGCAGGTGAAAGGTCTTTTGACAGGGCTTTAACCGGTCACATCGGTTACTTTGTGAGTAATCTTTGTCGGGCATTTATCTACGGTATTAGCGCGAGTCACCTGGCTCCGGCACCTGTTGGTGGCCGACTGGCCAATTACTATCAGCGTCTGGCACAGATGAGTGCCGTTTTTGCAGTTACTTCGGATCTGACTCTGATGCTTTTAGGTGGCGCATTTAAACGTAAGGAAATGCTCTCAGGGCGTTTTGCCGATGCTTTGGGTTACATGTTTTATGCGTCTGCGGTGCTGAAAAAATATGAAAACGACGGGCGCCCACGGACAGATATGCCTCTGGTCGAATGGGCGACAAAGTACTGTTTATATCAAATACAAACCGCACTGGACGAAATACTGCGGAACTTTCCGATAAAATCGCTCGGTGTGGTTGTGCGTGCAATCGTGTTCCCACTTGGGTCAAGTTTGCGGCAACCGAATAATTCGCTAAGTCATCGGGTTGCTGCGTTAATGATAAAGCCTGGTGCGGCCAGAGATCGGCTTACCCAGGGTATATTCATCAGTAATGATGAAAATGATATTACCGGTTGCCTCGAAGATGCACTGCACAAATCAGTCCAGGCTGAACCAGTTCAACGCCATCTACGTGCAGCAGGACTATTTAAGCCTGATCTGATAGATTATACACAGTGGTTGAAAGAACTAGTCGCAGAAAAGCATATTACGGATGATCAGGCAGCCATTCTGGTGGATGCACAAATAGCCACCAGAAAGGTTATAATGGTAGACGAATTTACCCCCGATCAGATGGTTGCTGCACCATCTAAAAAGAAGCGACGAGTAAGGAAGAAAAAACAATAACAATCTTTGATCAAAGTGGAAATATTACCGCAGGAAAGCGGATGGACTATTAGAATATTGAGGAGTACAAATGGAAAAGGCATGGTTAAAAAGTTACCCCCCGGGTGTTCCGGAATTTATCAATGTTGATGCATATCAATCGGTTGCGGAGGTCTTCGAACAGGCGGTCGAAAAGTATGGGTCCCGCCCCGCTTTTACCAATATGGGGGCTACGCTCAGCTATTCTGAGATCGATTTACTAACAGAACAGCTGGGTGCTTATTTACAGAATTTGCCCAACATGCGCAAAGGTGATCGCGTTGCTATCATGATGCCGAATGTATTGCAGAATCCTGTCTCCATATTCGCCGCACTTCGCGCTGGTTTTACTGTAGTAAATACTAACCCGTTATACACACCGAGAGAACTCAAACACCAGCTTACCGACTCGGGAGCAAAAGCTATTATCATTATGGAGAACTTTTGTCATACCCTGGCTGAAGTTATCGATGAAACACCCATTCAACATGTTGTAACAACACAGTTAGGCGATTTACTTCATTTCCCGAAATCGCTGATTGTCAATCTGGTGGTGAAATATATTAAGAAAATGGTGCCGCCATTTAGATTAAAGCAACGTACCCGTTTTAAAACAGCGCTATCGCTTGGAGCTGGTTTACAGTTTACCCGCGTTCAATGTACTCACGGAGATATAGCCTTTTTACAGTATACTGGAGGCACAACCGGGGTAGCGAAAGGAGCGATGTTGACGCATCGCAATATGATAGCCAACATGCAACAGGCATCTGCCTGGATAAAGAATAGAGTTGATGAGGGAAACGAAGTGATCGTTACCGCGCTGCCGCTTTATCACATTTTTTCATTAACCGCCAATTGCCTGACTTTCATGAAATTCGGTGCTGAGAATTATCTGATAACAAATCCGAGAGACATGCCAGGATTTATTAAGGAGTTACAAAACCTGTCTTTTACCGCCATTACCGGAGTCAATACACTATTTATTGGTTTGCTCAATACGCCGGGTTTTGACAGTATCGATTTTTCCCGCTTGAAACTGACGCTTGGCGGAGGCATGGCAGTACAGCAACCTGTCGCTGAACGCTGGAAAAAAGCAACGGGTGCGCCCCTTCTGGAAGCCTATGGGTTGACAGAAACATCTCCGGCGGTATGCATAAACCCACTTAATCTAACTGAATTTAACGGTAGTATCGGATTACCTGTGCCTTCCACTGAAGTTTCAATTCAGGACGAAGAAGGCAAAATGATGACGCAGGGAGAATCCGGAGAACTTTGCGTTCGTGGTCCGCAGGTTATGAAAGGTTACTGGAGCAGGGAAGATGAAACAGCCAAGGTGCTTTCAAAAGACGGCTGGTTGAAGACCGGTGATGTCGCTAAAATGGATTCCGATGGATTTTTCCGAATTGTGGATCGCCTCAAAGATATGATTCTGGTTTCGGGTTTTAATGTTTTTCCCAATGAGATAGAAACTGTCATTGCAGAAAATGATAGGGTTCTTGAAGTTGGCGTAATTGGCGAAACTGATGATAAGAGTGGTGAATTAGTGAAGGCCGTAATTGTTAAGAAAGATCCATCGTTGACCGAAGCAGACATTATTAGTCATTGCAGAGAAAGACTGACCAGCTACAAAGTACCCAAAGTTGTTGAGTTTGTTAATGAATTGCCCAAGACTAACGTGGGTAAGATTCTGCGTCGTGAATTAAGGAAAAAATAGTCGTGGATTCGGGAAATTTTAACTCCGAAAAAGAAATTCTGGCTGACGATCTGGAGAAGTTTGAATTTGATGAATGGAGAGATCTGTTTGAAAGCGATCCAGAATTATTTGAGCGATGCCGCAAAAAGTTGCTCCAGCATCAAATTACTCTGGCCCCGGAAAGTGCAAAGCCGCGCTTACTTGGCCTCATGTTTCAAATGGAGGCAGAAGCTATTAGGTCCCCTACTCCAATTAGCTACAGTTTAAAGTTGTCAGCTATGATGATGGAAAAATTTGATGAGCTTAGGCAGAAACTTAATTTGCTTACTGGCGCAAACGCCGATTATGAAAAAGTGTTGCAACATGAGCCTGAGTCTGCCGATATCATTCATTTCAGTCGTAAAAGTACTGATGATTCTCAGTAGTCACGGCATGGACCTATTATCAGCTGATTTAATTATGCCCGCTGATTTTCGCGTGTAGGGGTTTGCTCGCCTCGAACTGCTGCTTTTGTTCCTTGCTTGCTGGCGTCTGATAATTCGTTTTCCATTCATCAATGCTCATACCATAAACCGCTTGTTGAGCTTTTGCATAATCGATGTCCAGGTCTAGAATCTGTGCCTCAGCGGCATACCATTTAGCAAGACAGTT
>JAAEOZ010000564.1 GCA_024222685.1 Gammaproteobacteria bacterium
CAATATTGCAGCGGGTGCGAGCACGCGCGGACAACCGCTAAGTACGCGAGACAGATGGCTTTGCCAACAGTTAGGAGATGAGTTGCGCAGCCGAGGACTGATTTTCGTAGGTGTCGATGTAATTGGCGACTTTATTACCGAAATTAACGTCACCAGTCCGACCTGTATCCGTGAACTGGATCACGAATTCAACCTTAATATCAGCTCAGACCTATTCAATTGCATAGAAAATTATTTAAATACCTGAGCCTGTTACTCAGCTGCAGCCTGTTATTACTGACTGCCTGTGAGCCTCGACAACAGTTATTTAACCAACGCCTGCTGCAATTCGGCACGATCATAGACATCACCCTGGTGCACCATGACGTTAGGCAGGCAGAAAAAGCATTTATCGATATTGAGCAAAAGCTACAGCTTTTCGAAAAATACTGGCACGCCTGGCAGGATAGCGACCTTTATCGATTCAATCAGTCAATAAGCCAGCTAACGCCGATCCCAATACCTGATTCACTACTCGAGCTGATTGCACTTAGCCAGCAATACTATCGATCTTCCCAACAATTGTTTAATCCCGCTATCGGCAAGCTCATAGCTGCATACGGTTTCCACGGCAACAGGTTAGCAAACCAGCCTCTCATTGACCAAATCAGACAGGACCTGCCGACAATGCATGACCTGATTATCAGCAATCAAAAGGCCTCCAGCCTGAATTCACATCTACAACTTGACTTTGGCGGCATTGCCAAAGGTTACGCCATGGCCAAGATAGCGGCTGAACTAAAAAAAGCAGAATTCCAGAATTTCCTGATCAATGCAGGTGGTGACGTTCTGACCTCCGGCCAACGTTTGAATGAACCCTGGGTAGTCGCCATTCAGGATCCGTTTGCACCAGGCGCAATCGCCAGTATCAAATTAAGCGGAGATCACCATCTCTTCACCTCCGGAAACTATCAGCGTTTTTATCGAAAAGACGAAGAAATTGTCCATCATATTATCGACCCCCGCAGCGGTAAACCATCAAGCCAGATCAGTTCAGCCACGGTATTAACCTCCGATGCAGTACTCGCTGATGTCGCCGCAACATCTTTGATGATTGATGGCTGGAATAACCATAATGCTCTGGCAGAATCACTAGGCATCAAAGATTATCTGATCATCAACCAGGCTGGGCAGATCATCGCATCCCGATCCATGTCAGCAAAAATTCGATACCTGGTAGATAAGGACAAGTTAGTAATTAAATAAATCGAACAAATCCATTTTGTTAAAACTTCACCTTCCAATTGCTGGTTAAGCTACACCATTGTTGGCACAATAGAACGCCAGATGACGAACCCACAATCCACACAAAACCAGCCACGAATCAATGCCAGCGACCGACTGGGTTTTACTCTGTTCCTCGCCCTGGCGATTCACGCGATTGTTGTACTCGGTATCGGATTTACCAAGACCAAGCGTCCGGATTCCAACGCTTTACCCAGTTTGGACATCATTCTGGCAAATTCCCGTAGCCTCGAGCCTGTTGATAATCCTGATTTCCTATCCCAGCTAGATCAGGCTGGCGGTGGTGAATCGGATGAAAAAGCGCGACCGAGTGCCCCGGTATCGGCCAACACACCATTTGATCAACAGGGTCTGGCAAACCAGGCCAGGGCCGAATTACAAAAAAATCAGCTACAGATCAATGAATTGTATTTCATCAGTCAACAGCGATCCGACACTCAAATAAATCAGCAGGTAAAACAGCCTGATAAATTTACAGAATCGAAACACAACGATGAATCAGAACAGCGACAAAGTCGAATAGCACGCTTGCAGGCAGAAATACGCCAGATGAAAGTCGAGTACGCGAAGCGACCTAGAGTCACCACGCTCACCGCCAGCACCAAGAAGGCCGTCGAGGCTGGATACCTGGCCAGCTGGGTACAGAAAATCGAGTCCACAGGTAATCTCAATTATCCGGCGGAAGCTCGGGTAAAAAAGCTGGGTGGGCAACTCCGCATGAGCGTTCGTCTGAATGCTGCTGGAAAAGTTCTTGGCTACAAAATCACCCATTCATCCGGTAGCAGTTTGCTCGATGAAGCCGCAAAGCGCATACTTAGATTGGCCGAACCATTTGCAGCTTTTCCCGAGGAAATGCGCCAACAAACCGACCATGTCGTCATTATCCGAACCTGGGAGTTTAAAAGTAATGAATTTAATACAGGCAGTGGAGTCAGTTAGGTATGTCTAATACAGATGCCAGCCTGGTCAACAAGTGCCTGCTCGCTACGCCCGCAATAAAAGATCCGCTGTTCGCCTCCAGCCTGGTATATATGTGCGAACATAATCAGGACGGCAGTATGGGCCTGGTTGTCAATCATCCAACCGATCAGAACCTGGACGAAATTTTCGTGCAGCTTAACATTCAATGCAAAGATGAGGCGATACGTAATCAGCCACTATATATTGGAGGCCCTGTTCAGCTTGAACAGGGCTTTATTCTGCACAATGAAGCCGGCAACTGGCAGAAAACCATCGAGATTTCAACCGATATTCATCTGACCAGTTCAGTCGATATTTTACAGGCCATTGCCGTTGGGGAAGGGCCGACAGACTATCTGGTGATGCTTGGATTTTCCGGCTGGTCTTCCGGCCAGCTGGAATCGGAATTACAGAGTAATTCCTGGCTCACGACCTCTGCTGATACTGATTTACTTTTTCATCAGAAGGCCGACGACAAATGGCAGGTTGCATTCGATACCTTAGGATTCGATATCAGCAGATTGTCTCCTGTTAGTGGCAATGCCTGAAAACCAGATATCTACTGTCATTGGGTTCGATCTCGGAACTGTTTATACCGGGGTAGCTGTAGGTCAGACTATTACCGGGCAAGCCAATCCTCTGCAGGCATTAAAATCGCGACGGCGAAAACCTGACTGGAGCGGTATCGCATCTCTCATCACAACCTGGCAACCTCAAAAGCTGATTGTAGGCCTGCCTACTCGTCTGGATGGTTCTGACGACGAAATGACCGATGCGGCAAAAAAATTTGGTCGCCAGCTTGAGGGGAGATTCCATATCGATACGGTCATGGTAGACGAACGTTTAACCACCCGGGAAGCTTACAATATCAGTATCGAAAGTGGCGAGTTTAAAAATAAGCAACAAATCGATAGCATATCAGCGGTGCTACTTACCGAAAGCTGGCTTCGAGAGTATACCGCCAGTTCATAAGCCAACCGACAATTTTGGCCAAAATTATCGTACCCGCGGGTAATTTATGATATAAAGCGGCCCACTATAACCCGTGGAAAGTTTGTGTCGCTACCAACCGTCGAAGCACTAATCGATAAGCTCACTCAGGCACTAAGGCCTTATTTCTCTTCCGATCAATCAAACACAGATCAACCCATCATTGTTGGCATAGAAACCGGAGGCTACTGGATCGCCAGAGCGATTCACGAAGCGATTGCGCCGGAAACTGAACTGGGGCATCTGAATATTTCATTTTATCGCGACGATTTCAGCAAAAACGGCCTTCACCCGACGGTAAAGCCATCCAGCCTGCCAACGAACATCGATGATAGAACCATAGTGCTGGTCGATGACGTACTGTATTCCGGGCGAACTATCCGAGCGGCAATGAATGAAATTTTTGATTATGGTCGCCCACGACGCATCCTGCTCGCCATATTAATCGACAGGGGCGAGAGAGAGATTCCAGTACAGGCAGATTTTGTCGCCCATACCATCCAGTTAAATAGCGGCGAACATATCAAACTGGAAGGCCCGCAGCCTATGGCTTTATCTATACGAAATGCAGCTGATAATGCCTGCTGATAATATCCAGCTCGATGAGAATGGTAAACTACTGCATTTTCTCAGCATTGAAGGACTCAATCAGACGATTCTGACCGAAATTCTCGACACCGCCGAGTCATTTACCTCCATCGCTGATCGTCAGGTAAAAAAGGTTCCGATACTTCGTGGTAAAACCGTTGCTAATCTTTTTTTCGAACCGAGCACTCGTACGCGTTCTACTTTCGAACTCGCTGAGCAAAGACTTTCTGCAGATATCCTGAGCCTGAACGTCGATACCTCGGCAACAACCAAAGGCGAGTCATTGCTCGATACCCTGCGAAATCTCGAAGCAATGCAAATTGATATGTTTGTCATCCGTCACCAGGATAGCGGTAGTGCGCATTTTTTTGCACAACATGTCAGGCCCGGCGTCAGTGTTCTCAATGCTGGAGACGGTCAACATGCACATCCGACTCAGGCCATGCTCGACATGTTTACCATCCGCCACTTCAAAAAGGATTTCAGCCAGTTACGCGTTGCAATCGTCGGCGACATTCTGCATTCGCGTGTAGCTCGATCACAAATACACGCGTTGAATATTCTCAACACTGCCGAAGTTCGCGTGGTTGCACCAAGAACCCTGTTACCCGTCGATACCGAGTCGCTGGGCGTTCATGTCTACAATAATCTCGAAAAGGGACTCAAAGATATCGATGTGGTGATCATGCTGCGGCTGCAGAAGGAGCGCATGCGCGGCGCTCTGTTACCCAGCGAAAAAGAATATTTCCGTCTTTACGGACTGTCACAGGAAAAATTAAAAAATGCTCACCCCGATGCAATAGTGATGCACCCTGGACCTGCCAACCGAGGAGTTGAAATCGAATCCAGTGTCATGGACGGTAATCAATCGGTTATCCTCAATCAGGTTACTTTCGGTATCTCTGTGCGCATGGCAGTCATGTCAATGATTGTCGGCCAATCTCGCCAGCAAAGTGGGGAGGAGTCATGACGATACGTATCAGCCACGGAAAACTGATTGACCCGGCTAACAATGAAGTCATTGAGTCCGATATATATATCGATAAGGGATTAATCGCCGGAATTGATCAAGCGCCTGATAGTCTAGTTGTAGATCATGAAATTGACGCACAGGGATGCTGGGTGGTACCGGGTTTGATTGATTGCCAGGCTCGGTTACGCGACCCGGGACAGCCACATAAAGCAAATATTAATAGCGAAACCTGGGCTGCTGTTGAAAATGGTATTACCAGCCTTTGTATACCTCCCGACACCTCACCCGTTATTGATAATTCTGCAACGGTAGAATTAATCTCCCATCGGAATGAAATGCATGGATTCGGTGCTCGTATTTATCCAATCGGCGCTTTAACCAGAGAACTTGGCGGAGAGCAGCTAAGCAATCTAGTCAGCCTGAAGGGTAATGGTTGTGTTGCTTTTAGCAATGCCACACAACCGCTTGCAAGTAATCTGGTGCAACGTCGTGCGATGGATTACGCAGCCGGCGAGGATATGCTGGTAGTGATTCAGCCTATCGATTTCGACTTACTTGGAAATGGTTGCGCCCATGAAGGTGCAATAGCTACCCGTTTAGGTCTTCCCGCGATCCCGGAAGCAGCCGAAACAGCCGCACTGGCGAAGAATATCGAACTGGTCGCACAGACTGGTGCACGCACGCATTTCGGCCAACTATCTTGCGCCAGATCGGTCGATATGATTCGCCGCGCCAAGCATAAGGGCCTGCCTGTCAGCGCCGACTGCGCGATACATCAGCTGTTTTTAACCGATCACGATATTGGCCATTTCGATAGCAGTAAGCTCACCATTCCCCCGCTGCGAAGTAGTTACGACCGGCAGGCCTTACGTGAAGGCGTAGCTGACGGTAGCATCGATTGTATCTGTTCTGACCATCAGCCTCATGAAGCTGACGCTAAACTCCGCCCTTTCCCCTCGGCTGAGGCCGGAATCAGCGGACTCGATACACTACTAGCTCTGGCACTGCGCCTGGTCGAAGAAGGTGTCTTAAGCCTGCCTCAGGTTATCAATCGGTTAAGCTTGAACCCTGCAAGAATATTCGGTCTGCCGGGTGGTATGATTGCCGAAGGAGAAATTGCCGATCTGGCCATTATCGATACCAGCACCCACTGGGTTTGTCGTGCTCAGGACTTTTTATCTCAGGGTAAAAATACTGCCTTTGAAGGCTGGGATTTTAACGCCAGTGTATCGACTACCATTATTGACGGGATAGTTGTTTTTCAGCGCTAGAGGTAACAGCCGTTATCTATATCTCTTCCGACGGCAGGGTTAATTCTTCCAGTCCACCCATTCGATTCAAATTGTGTCGTAAATCGTCACTCTTTGCTTTTTGCTCACCACCAAAATTAATCTTCCACTCAAGGTTGGTACTCGAATCGGCATAAGCCAGCGCAGACTTGATGGTAATGGTATCTGATTTGTATAAATTATATAGAGATTGATCAAATGTCTGCATGCCAGTGGTATCGCCCTTCTCCATAATCTCTTTAATGTCATTAAAATTACCTTCTCGTAGCAGCTCAGAGATGTACGGCGTATTGAGCATAATCTCCACCGCACAGGCCAGTTTTCCGTGCATTCCTGGCACCAGCCGCTGAGATATAACAGCTCTTAAATTTAATGACAAATCCATCAATAATTGTTCGCGCATGTCCGCCGAGAACATATTCATTATGCGATCCATAGCCTGATTCGAGTTTACCGCATGTAATGTGGTCAGACAGAGGTGCCCGGTATCCGCGAAATTTATCGCGGCTTTCATGGTCTCGGCATCTCTAGCCTCACCGATCATAATGACTTCAGGTGCTTCGCGTAATGCTTCGCGTAACGCGTTCTGGTAAGTCAGCGTATCTATACCTACTTCTCTTTGAGAAACGATGGACTTGTTATGACGAAAAACAAATTCGATCGGATCTTCTATCGTCAGAATATGGCCACCCTCTATTTTATTGCGATGATCTATCATCGAGGCAAGCGAGGTCGATTTGCCCGAACCGGTAGAACCAACAACTAGTACCAAACCGTTATTATTCATGACGATATTTTTCAGCACCTGCGGTAAACCAAGTTCGTCAATGGTAGGAATTTCCCATTTGATATAGCGAATTACCATCGATACTTCAGAGCGCTGGATAAAAATATTAACTCGAAATCGCCCTACATCTTTCAGGGTAAAGCCAAGGTTTAACTCACGGTTGATCTCAAAATCACGCACCTGCTCGTCGGAAAGTAAGCTATAGGCAAGCTTCTCAACCTGCCCTGACAGAAAGGCATTCTTAGCGATTGGGGAGGTCTTGCCCTGCACCTTCATATTAGGTGGAGCTCCGGAAATAAAATAGATGTCGGAAGCCTGCTTCTCTACCATTATTTTCAGATAGGGTTCGAGCAGCTTTGTGGTGGGTTCTCTGGCCATTTTATATCAACCCGCCTGGGCTATCGTCATCTGACTCCTCCAGTTCAAAATCACGATGATCTTCTACCAGCCCAGTTTTACGAGCAGTATCACTTTCGAGTTTGATACGCAGCCGAATATCGTTGACCGAATCAGCATTTCTTAGTGCATCTTCAAAAGTTATCTTACGCTCTTCGAATAAATCAAATAATGCCTGATCAAAGGTCTGCATACCTGCTTCATTGGACTTGGAAATGAGCGATTTCATTTCGTGTACGTCACCTTTAAAAATCAGGTCGGCCATCAAAGGTGTATTGAGCATGACTTCTATCGCCGGAATACGTCCGGCACCATCAATCTTGGGTATCAAACGCTGAGATACCAGACCTTTCAGGTTTAACGATAAATCCATTAATAACTGAGAACGACGCTCATCGGGGAAAAAGTTGATAATTCTGTCCAGCGCCTGGTTGGTACTATTTGCATGCAGGGTCGATAGACAGAGATGACCGGTTTCGGCAAATGCAATGGCATGCTCCATAGTTTCCCGATCGCGTATCTCACCAATCAGAATGACATCAGGGGCCTGACGTAAGGTATTTTTCAAAGCGATCTCATAAGACTCTGTATCCACACCAACTTCACGCTGAGTGACCAGACAATTACCGTGATCGTGAACAAATTCAACAGGATCTTCGATAGTAATAATGTGACCATGACTATGCTTATTACGGTAATCCACCATCGACGCTAACGAAGTAGATTTACCAGAACCGGTGCCGCCGACAAAGATAACCAGACCTCGCTTCGTCATCGATATATCTTTAAGAATCGGCGGCAAATTTAACTCTTCAAAACTGGGGATTTCCGAGTTGATAATACGCAATACCAAACCACTACTGCCACGCTGAACGAATGCATTGACACGAAAACGGGCAACGCCAGGAAGCGCGATAGAAAAATTACACTCCTGATTTTCCTCAAATTCCGATACCTGCTTGTCATTCATAATAGAACGCGCAAGCATCTGCGTGTGATTGGGTGAAAGATTTTGTCTGGATACCGTCGCAACCTTGCCATCAATTTTCATGGCAGGAGGCGAACCACTGGTAATAAACAGATCAGAGCCATCCTTGCTCACCATCATACGCAGCAAATCATGCATAAAACTTATCGCCTTGTTTCGATCCATTCAGTTATCCTCTAACATAGTTTTGTGCCTATTTATAGCTGATCCGGATGAGCTGCCTTACGCATCGCCTCATCTTTGGATACCACCCCGGACGCCAGTAAACCTTTGAGGTTTTGATCCAGGGTCTGCATACCGATATTCTGACCAGTCTGAATAGCCGAATACATCTGAGCGACCTTATCTTCACGAATCAGATTTCGGATGGCAGGTGATCCGATCATGATTTCGTGGGCAGCGACTCGACCACCACCAATTTTCTTGAGTAAAGTCTGAGATATGACTGCTTTAAGCGACTCGGATAGCATTGAACGCACCATAGCCTTTTCCGCAGCTGGAAACACATCGACTATGCGATCGATGGTCTTTGCAGCAGAACTGGTATGCAATGTACCAAATACCAGATGCCCTGTTTCAGCCGCCGATAATGCGAGACGAATAGTTTCAAGATCTCGCATTTCTCCAACCAGAATGGTGTCCGGATCTTCCCGTAGAGCCGAACGCAAAGCTTCATTAAATCCCAGTGTATCGCGATGAACCTCGCGCTGATTTACCAGACACTTTTTACTTTCGTGGACAAATTCGATAGGGTCTTCTACAGTTAGAATATGACCATACTCGGTATCATTTTTGTAATCAACCATGCCCGCCAGCGTGGTTGATTTGCCCGAACCTGTTGGACCAGTTACCAGTACAATGCCACGAGGATACTCAGATATTTCTTCAAAAATCTTCGGTGCATTCAAATCTTCGAGGCTTAGAATTTTGGAAGGAATAGTTCGAAATACACCGCCGGCACCACGATTATGATTAAATGCGTTTACTCGAAACCGGGCAAGACCGGGTATTTCGAAAGAAAAATCAGTTTCAAGAAACTCTTCGTAGTCTTTACGTTGTTTGTCACTCATGATGTCATAAATCATATCGTGAACCTGCTTGTGATCCATTTCCGGTACGTTAATACGTCGTATGTCACCGTCTACACGAATCATCGGCGGCAAGCCTGCAGAAAGGTGGAGGTCAGATGCGCCCTGCTTTACACCAAAGGCTAACAATTGAGCTATATCCATGAATTATCCTGTGAATGATCTTAATTATCGAAACACTATGTACAAACTATTCAACTGGTCGGTTACTATTACCGGTTACCACCAGACGTCTTATAATCTGGATTCTTTATCATCTTTAAGTGATTGGGCCATATAACAAAACACATGTAATTGATCCAGCAGTTAGACTATAGCAAAACCTATGAAGAACATCGAAAAAAATCTCAATCTGGTTCGGCAACAGATAAAACAGGCAGCACAAAAGTATGGCCGAAACTCTGAAGAAGTGACTTTGTTAGCAGTCAGCAAACGCAAGCCTGTAGAAGATATAGCCCATGCCTACGCCTGCGGTCAGCGAGATTTTGGTGAAAATTATTTGCAGGAAGCACAACACAAAATGGCTGCACTTTCAGAACTGGATATCTGCTGGCATTTTATTGGCGCGATCCAGTCGAATAAAACAAAACCTCTGGCTACCGACTTTAACTGGGTACACTGTATTGATCGGTTCAAGATTGCCAGACGACTGAGTGAACAGAGGCCTGATGGCATGCCACCGTTAAATTTATGCATTCAGGTAAACATCGATGCTGAACCCAGCAAAGCAGGCATTAAACTGGACGAAGTACCGAAGCTGGCGAATGACATCTCCAGCCTGCCTCGTGTACGTTTGCGCGGTTTGATGGCGATACCTGCTCCTCAGGATGATTTTGAATCTCAACGCAAATCTTTCTCTTTGCTTGCCGATATGCTTGCTCAAATCAATCAGCAGGGACTTGATTGCGATACTTTATCTATGGGAATGAGCCACGATATGCCTGCAGCCATTGCAGAAGGCGCCACGCTGGTTAGAATAGGCACAGCAATATTTGGAGAGCGACTTTGAACCAGACAATATGCTTTATCGGCGGTGGTAATATGGCATCAAGCTTAATTGGCGGCATGATTGCCAACGGCATTGATGCTGCACGAATAGTCGCCTGCGATATTCTTAGCGAGCAGCTTGAAGCACTGCAACAACAGTTTTCAATACACACATCGACAGACAATCTAACCGCAGTCAATCAGGCCGACATTATAATGCTCGCAGTCAAGCCACAGGTCATGCAAGCCGTTTGCGAACAGTTGGCAGAAAATAATCAGCAAAAACACAAGCTATTCATCAGCATTGCCGCAGGTGTTCATGAGTCGGACATAAATCGATGGCTCGGCGGGTCCAGGTGCATTGTTCGCTGCATGCCGAATACACCGGCGCTGTTACAACTCGGTGCGACTGGTTTGTACGCCAATCCAGAGGTTAGCGAAATCCAGAAACAGGCCGCTCAGTCAATTCTTGATACGGTAGGCATCACCGTCTGGGTTGACGACGAAATTCTTCTGGACGCAGTTACTGCCATTTCCGGTAGTGGCCCGGCCTACTTCTTTTATTTTATGGAACTTTTACAGGCTGCTGGTGAAAAGCTTGGTTTAAATACCGAAACCGCACTAAAACTTGCCAGGCAAACCGCATTAGGTGCGGCCCATATGGCTCAACAGGATGATATCGTTGATTTACGCGCACGCGTCACCTCAAAAAAAGGTACCACTGAACAGGCAATTATATCGTTTCAAGATAACAACCTCGGCAAACTGGTAGACGCAGCGACGAAGGCTGCCTGCGACCGTGCCGCAGAACTCGCCAAAGAATTATCCAACCCTCCGACAAACAACTGATAAACCCGGACATTACATGGGCTCAAATTACCTGATATCACCACTGACATTGATCATCAACACCCTGTTTGATCTTTACATCCTGCTGGTGTTACTACGTTTTTTACTACAGGCATTCCGTGCTGACTTTTATAATCCAGTCTCCCAGTTTATCGTCAAGGTGACGACACCACCCTTACGCCATTTTCGCCGCCTGATTCCATCGGTATCAGGTCAGGACATTGCGTCCATCGTATTATGTCTGGTTTTGATATATTTAAAGTTTCTGTTACTCCGTTTACTCGATATTCCCGGAGTACCCATTGCCAGTGTTACCGCCCCTATCGGAGGTGTCAGTTACGCTGGTTTACTTATTTATGCTTTCGCCGACCTGTTAGCGCTCGTATTGACGGTTTTTTTAATCGCCATCATCATTCAGGTGATTCTGGGCTGGATAAGTCCCGGTCAATACAATCCCATTATCGGTCTGATAAATTCGCTTGCTGAACCGGCATTAAAACCATTTCGAAAAATCCTGCCGAGCATGGGTGGGCTGGATTTGTCTCCCTTGTTTGCAACACTCGGAATTCTTGTACTTAAAATGCTGGTAATTCCACCTATTGTTTACCTGGGTAGTTTTTAGATCATCTATGACATTAACAGAGCTACGCTACATTGTAGCGGTTTCGCAAAAGAATCATTTTGGTCGAGCAGCACAAGCCTGTTGTGTCAGCCAGCCCACACTCAGCATCGCCATTAAAAAACTCGAGGAAGAACTCGATGTGCGCCTGTTCGAGCGCAGTTCTAAAAATGAAATCCGTATAACAGAAATTGGCCAGCAGGTCATCGATCAGGCCTTTATCGTTCTGCAGGAAGCACAGGTTCTTAGCGAAATTGCACAACAGGGGAAAGACCCCCTTCGCGGACAGTTCAAACTCGGAGTCATTTATACCATC
>JAAEOZ010000565.1 GCA_024222685.1 Gammaproteobacteria bacterium
AACTGTCGTGTTTCGATTTCGTCGAGTATGAAAGGCAGTACTGGTTTTGCGCGCTCCATAACTCGTTGCAGGTAGCCTGGATGTTTTAAATACCAGTTTAACTGCGTTTCTATACGTTTATTATCGACTTCAGCCATTTGCATACCGATTTGCAGTCGGTGCCAGGCATTGGTTTGTTTCAGGTATTCTGAGTAGGCAAGTGGATCGAATTCGAGTGGTGTATATTCGGTTCCCAATTGCGAAAGGCGGCTTTCAGCCTGTTCCTGAATAGTGAGATTATCTGGCAGCTGCTCTACAACAGCGTCATCATTTTTTTGAGTACCAGGTTGAATAACATCCAGATCCGGAGCTTTGTATATGAATACAGAGGTTAATTCGACATCTTCCGGAGCTTCAATCTTGTCGACCAGGGCCTGTGTTTGAAATTCTTCTTCAACAAACGTAGGGGCAGGTTCAGTCACGTTGATATGGCCCACAATTTGACAACCTGTAATCAGACTGGCTAGTAACAGACTGACAAAGAGATGTTTTGTGTGCCGGAGATTCAGAAACCGGTTTATTATCATTAGTATAGTATGCGTTTAATCGCTAAAATGTGGGCATTGTACTGTTGTAAGCCTAAGATTCAAATGCGAATTCATCCTCTATTTCAAGCAAAGAAAAAATACATAGCTATTAGCGACTGGTATCAAACCGAGCTGGGTCAGTTTTTACTGGATGAACTTACAGAAAAGCTGGAACCGGTTTTATCTACCAGTTTTGGATATTATTCGCTGCAAATTGGGTGTGCAGCTGAATCTGAGCAGTTACTTCGAAGTTGTCGGGTCAGGCACCACTTCAATCTTGATCGAGACACAGTCGGTTCCAATATCTGCGCTCGCTCAGCTCATTTGCCTATCGCAAATGACAGCGTTGATCTGGTGATTTTAATGCACCACCTGTCTACCACGGAAGAACCACATGCGTTATTACGTGAGGTTTCTCGCATCCTCATCCCGCAGGGTAAATTAATCATAATAGACTTTAACCCGCTGTCATTGTGGGGTTTACGGCATTTTTTTCAGTCCTGGCTGGAACAAATTCCCTGGAGTGGTCATTATTTCTCGGCATCAAGATTAACTGACTGGATGCAACTACTTGGATTCGATCAACAGAAACATTTAAAAGTTGGTTATCTTCCACCTATACAGCAGCCACGCATTTTGAGACATTTGTCCTGGTTGGAGAAAGGTATGCGCAACTGGATCAAGTTTTCGTCAGCGTTGAATGTTCTCGTATATGATAAAAATATAGTTCCACTAACACCGGTTCGGGCTCGCTGGGTAGCTCGCAAAATACTGTCACCAAAAGTTGCTACTCGGCCGACAGCTGGGCGTGGAATGAAGTACAACAGAAAAATATGACCGATAAAAAAGTGGTGATGTACACCGATGGGGCCTGTCGAGGTAATCCTGGTCCTGGAGGCTGGGGGGTTCTGATGAGCTTCCAGGAAAATAGCAAGACTTTGCACGGTTACGAAGCCGAAACAACCAATAACCGAATGGAACTCACTGCGGTGATCAAAGGGCTGGCAACATTGAAGCGACATTGTCAGATTGAGCTGTATACAGATTCAAAATATGTATTGCAGGGAATTAATGACTGGATTGACAACTGGAAACAAAATGGATGGAAAACTGCTAATAAAAAGGCTGTTAAAAATGCCGATCTCTGGAAACAGCTTGATAAGGAAACCTCCAGGCATTGGATTAAATGGCACTGGGTCAAAGGTCACTCCGGAAATCCCGGTAATGAGTCTGCAGACCAGCTCGCCAATCAGGCGATTGATCTGGCGATGAGATAGCAATGAGGCAAATAGTGCTCGATACCGAAACGACCGGGCTCGAAACCAGTCAGGGTCACCGAATTATTGAAATTGGATGTGTCGAAATAGTAGAAAGGCGTGTCACCGACAATTACTGGCACCATTATATTAATCCCGAACGTGAAGTGGATGCAGGTGCATTTGAAGTGCACGGTATAAGCAATGAGTTTTTACTGGATAAACCTTTTTTTGCCGATCTCACTGACGATTTTCTGAATTATATCGAAGGCGCTGAACTTGTTATCCATAATGCCCCTTTCGATGTCGGCTTTTTGAACTACGAACTTGAAAGGCTTGATTGTAAAGGGCCGACTATCGATTCGATTTGCAGTGTCTTAGATACGCTCGTAATGGCTCGTCAAAAACACCCCGGACAGAAAAATAATCTGGATTCGTTATGTAAACGCTACGACATCGATAACAGTCATCGTACCGTACATGGCGCTTTGCTGGATGCACGAATACTGGCAGATGTATATTTGTTTATGACAGGTGGGCAGACGACTCTCGGCCTTGATCAGATCGAATCAGACCGGCGAAACGAGATTTTATCGAACAATGTCATTTCTGCCGTAAATCATGGTCCATTACCCGTATGGTGTGGAGACGCGGCAAGTGAAAAAGCGCATCAGGTGTACCTTAGTTTCCTGGCTGAACAATGTGATGACCCGGCCTGGCGTTAAGCAGGTCAGGCTTTTTTCATGATACGGGCTTTGTCCAGCTTCCAGTCTCTGTCTTTTTCCGTGGCTCGTTTATCATGATACTTCTTACCTTTGGCCAAACCGAGCTTAAGTTTGGCACGGCCGCGGATCCAGTAAGCGGAAAGCGCGACCAGGGTAAAGCCCTTACGGTCGACCATACCCATCAGACGATCAATTTCTCTTCGATGTGCTAGAAGCTTTCGAGTTCTTGTTGCATCTGGTTTAATGTGCGTAGAAGCGGTGTTCAGAGGGGCAATATGTGCACCTATGATACTGAGTTCGCCATTTTTAACCTGTACGTAGCTCTCTTTAAGTTGTAGATTTTTTGCCCGCAGGCTCTTTACCTCCCATCCTTCAAGTACCATACCGACCTCGAGTTCATCTTCGATGAAGTAATCGTGGCGCGCGATGCGATTGGTGGCAATAGTATTGTCGCTGGTTCTGGACTTGTTCTTTTTCGCCATGCCTGCAGAAATAATGAGATTTTAGAGGTCGACTATTCTCGGTTCTATTGCATCTGGAGACAAGCAAAAGATAACTGTGAATGATTGGCTATGAACTACGAGCTTCAATGGGCGATGTTTAACCATCGTGCCGGTGACATTACCACTTACTACTCGGCTCCAAAACCTGAGGAACTGATCGAGGCAGCCAACAGGGTATGCGAAGACAGTTCAGGCAAAAACCCGGCACTGGTAATACCAAAGCAAAAACATACAACATAGTAGGCTATAAGTCTTTGTTTTAATGAAGAAAAGTGACGGGGAGGTGAGCGGCTCGAACGCCCGACAACCCGACCACCTGATTAAAAGTCACAGCTTCTTTCTTTTTAACCTCACAAGCTATATCATCCCGCACTTGCAATGGTGACCTGCTTCGGTCCCTTCGTGACGATTAACTGTAAATCCCGCCAGGCCCGGAAGGGAGCAACGGTAGCAGGGACATCGAGTGCGGGGGTGTACTGATTCAGGTCGCCGCCCAAATTTAATTCATTTTGAAAATAGTAAATTGATCTCACTACGCCGACACATATGTACTGAATCAAAGCCACTGGTCTGAGACCGATGAGCTATCAGGTACTGGCACGGAAATGGCGCCCCGGTAATTTTGGTGAAATGGTCGGGCAGGACCACGTGCTGCAGGCTTTGATGAATGCGCTGGATAGCCAGAGATTGCATCATGCTTATTTGTTCAGTGGTACTCGGGGTGTTGGTAAGACAACCGTGGCGAG
>JAAEOZ010000566.1 GCA_024222685.1 Gammaproteobacteria bacterium
GAAGGCAACGTGGGCGACGCCCCGGTCACCGCCACCGGCAGTATCTCCATATCCGATGTCGACGACGACGACTCGCCGTCCTTTGCCGATGTGGCCAGCACGGCGAGCGACAACGGCTACGGTAACTTCGAGATCACCGGCAATGCCTGGACCTATACCTTGAATAACGCCCATGCCGCGGTGCAGACGTTGGATGTGGGTGAAACCCTGAACGATACCTACACATTCACGGCGACCGATGGCTCGACCCAGGTCGTGACGGTCACGATCAACGGCGCCGAGGATGTATCTGTTGCCAATACTAATACACTGCCTGTTGAACACACCCTCCCTGATTACAGGGAAAACGAAGAGCCTCCGTCAATACCGGACAACTCAACTGAGGATGAAGCAGATCAGCCGAATGACCAGCAGCCAGTTTTGAAATCCACTGACCCTGATGAACAGAATGGATCGGACGGAGTGACAGCAAGCAATAATGCACCAGATATTGGTGACGTGCTAGATGACCTGGTACACGGTAGTCAGGAACAGCAACTCGATGACAGTATTGAAAATTTTGATCCCAAAGGAAAAAATACCGAACACAGCAAGGTCAAGCAAGCAGATATCAATCGACCCGAAACACTGGTGGAGTTGATGCAACTACAGGCTTATCAGGATCAGTTGGCCAATCAAAGTTTACTTAGTGATTCAGACCTTGAGATGACCACCGAGGATGAAGAAGAATTATTGAACAAGCTCAACGAAATGCGGGAGCAAATTGAACAGGACTTGTCTGCTGAAGACGAGAGCCAGGTGGAAGTCCAAGTCGCACTGGGCTCATCTGTCGGTCTGACTGTTGGCTTTGTTAACTGGATATTGCGCGGAGGTTCATTACTCGCCAGCATGTTATCTACAATGCCGTTATTCAGCCATTTTGACCCCTTACCGATAATTAAATCACGTAACGATGATAAAAAATCCGATAAAGACAAGGAGGATGACTCCAAGTTGAAAGATGAGTCCAGGGTTGATGAGCTGTTTTCAAAAAATTCTAAACATGATGAATAGTCCCCATGTGAAATCGCCGGGAGCACAGGCTCCTAACCGTGGTGGGAGAATGCCGCGATTCACTCATAACCACATAGTTGATCGATGAACGCAGCAATACAAAACAGCGGCATCATTTCTCCTGCCATGCGCATCAGTTTTGCCTTGGTTTTGTTGACCGCCTGTATGTTGCTCGGGGCAGATTTTCTAGGTTTCACCCCGCAAAAAAATAAGTTCCTGATCGATTCCCGTGCCCGCGTCAGCGAGTCTCTAGCCATTCAAATGGCGGTACTATTACCTGATCAGGATATTAGAAAAATGCAGAGACTGGTTCGTTCCATTGTCAAAAGGAACCAGGATATTCTCTCCGCGGGTATCAGACTGGCTTCTGGCAAGCTGATCTTTAAATCTGCCATGCATGATGAATTGTGGGGTGGCTTCAGTGATAGTGCTTCAACCACAACCCATGTATTTGTACCCATACTACAGCACGGACAGCTATGGGGAAATATTGAACTACGGTTTGAGGCCATAAAAGGAGAGACAATTCTCGGTTTATTCAATCGGGATATATTCAGGCTGATCGCTTTTACATCGGTTATTGGTTTTGTAGTATTCATGATTTTTATGCTGAGAACTCTCAGGCAACTCGACCCTTCCGCGGTTATCCCGGAGCGGGTCAACGCCGCCTTTGACACGCTTGCTGAAGGGGTCATGATTGTTGATGAAAAAGAACAGATTATATTGGCTAATAAAGCCTTCTGCGACAAAATTGAAAAAAGCGCAACATCATTGATAGGTATCAAGGCCTCAGAGTTGGAATGGAAAAGTATTTCATCCAGCATATCCGGTAAAAAACTACCCTGGAAAAAGGTGATTGACACTAGGAAAAGCACCATCGGCATCCAGCTGATGTACATCATATCTAGAAATAAATCAATTAAGTTTTCCATGAATGCCTCACCCATTCTGGGAGATAACGACAAACTGCAGGGTGTATTAATAACGCTGGATGACATCTCTAAACTTGAACAGCATCACGCTGATTTAAAAGTCGTTGTTGATAAATTACAGAAAACCCAGTTTCAGGTGCAACAGCAGAATAAAGAGCTGACCTACCTGGCCACCCGTGATCCAATGACTGGTTGTTTAAACCGCCGTTCTTTTACAGAACGGTTTAAATCCCTGTTTCAAAAAGCTGGGAATACAGGCGCTGAACTTGCATGCATCATGGTCGATATTGATCATTTTAAGGCCGTTAATGATAACTTCGGTCATGCCACAGGTGATGAAATCATCATTATGCTAGCGGAAATCCTGAAGTCCAATACTCATTCTGAAGACCTGGTAGGACGTTATGGCGGTGAAGAGTTTTGCCTTGTATTACCCAGAATATCGGACGAAGTGGCTGTAAAAACAGCTGAACGTATTCGTTTGAATATTATAAAAGAGTCAGCCCGACGGTATGAGAGTGGTGGCCCCAGGATAACTGCCAGCCTAGGAATCTCCAGCCTGTGCGATAAACCACAGTCACCGGAAGAGCTGAACAAATTTGCTGACGAGGCCTTGTACGTCGCCAAAGAATCGGGACGAAACAAGGCCGTCAGATGGGAACCCAGCGCAGAAGAAACCTCATCAGCCGATGATAAACCCGTTGAGAAACCAGATCAGGAAACGGTAACTGTTGAACAGTTGATCAGCCAAATCGGCATACTTGAAGAAATTGCATCAAGCACTTCAGCAGAGCTTGAATATAATAAGAATTATGATGCCTTAACGGGTCTACCCAATCAGGTCCTGTTTTACGACAGGATGCGTCAGGCTATTGAAAGGGGGTTCCGTAATAATCAGTTAGCCGCGGTACTGGTTATAGATATTGAAATGTTCAATCAGATCAACACTAGTTTAGGCCGCGAGATCGGTGATCAATTACTGAAACAGTTTGCGGCACTATTAAACCAACTATTCCGTAAATCGGATTACGTCAGCCACTTGGATATATCGCACTTTGCCGGTGATGAGTTTACGGTACTCTTGAATGATTTTTCAAAGCAGGATCAGGTTACCTGGGTGATTAAAAGACTGTTTGATTCAGCCGATGAGCCCTTCGAAATAGAAGGCAATACCATTCACGTGAGAACACGAGTTGGCATCAGTCTTTACCCGACAGACGCCGGTACGGCAGAGGAACTGCTTAGCCATGCCATGACAGCAAATAAACACTGCAAGCAACGGCCTTCTTCCCCAAATTACCGGTTTTTCGATCCATACATGCAGGAAATTTCAGTCAAACATTTGCACCTTGAAGAAGAACTGCGTAAAGCAATTGAACAAAAACAGTGGAAACTGTTGTATCAGCCGAAGCTTGACATTAATAAGGGTATATTTACTGGCGTCGAAGCGCTTATTCGATGGCAACACCCCAAGCGGGGGCTACTCTCTCCGTATGAGTTCATTGATTTTGCCGAAGATAGAAAGTTAATCATTCAAATCGGAGACTGGGTCATTGAAGAAGCCTGCAAACAGATAATAAACCTGATGTCCCTGGGCCTTAAAGATTGCAAGGTTGCCGTCAATTTTTCTTCCGTACAGCTAGTTCAGCCTGATATAGTGAAAAAGATTTTTTCGGCCTTGGAGAAATATGATATCCCCCCGCGGCTATTTGAAGTCGAAGTGACTGAAACGGCCATGATTGACAATATCGAGACAGCATCAGAATCACTGAAAAGATTAAATATGCGGGGCATTCCTATTGCGATGGATGATTTTGGGACGGGGTACAGCTCGATGAGCTACCTGAGAAAACTGCCGTTAAACAGTTTAAAGATAGACCGTTCATTTATCAAAGATATCTGCAGCGATCACAATGGTAGAGAAATAGCAAGAACCATTATCACGATGGCTCACTCACTTGATTTGAAAGTTATTGCTGAAGGTGTTGAGGATCAGGATCAACTGGCTCTGTTAACTGAATTAGGTTGCGATGAGATACAGGGTTACCTGCTCAGCAAACCGGTAGCAGAGGATGAATTGGTCAAAATCATCGTAACCGGTTTCGACGGGCGTTATTTACCTACTAAGGGGTGCGGAAAAAATGTTTTAACCTAAAAGATGTGTCAATAACCATCTGAATATGTTAAAGCTATACCCTGTTTAGGCCACAGAAGAATGCAATGTAGATGTTCAGCAATTATGGAAAAATATCGCCGCTCTCGTCGAGGGGAGTGAACGGCGTAAATTTATGGCAAGTGTAGTCAAAACCATGGGATATGGTGGTCAACAATTTGCCGAGAAGTACCTTGGGTGGAATCGCAACACGATCCGAAAAGGGCGAAAAGAACTCGATATCGGAAAGGACTTTGTGGATCACAACCATCGATGTGGAAGGAGAAAAGCAGAACACTATCACCCTGATCTGCTTATTCATATCCAGGCAATTGTGGAGCCTTCCGGGCAAACC
>JAAEOZ010000567.1 GCA_024222685.1 Gammaproteobacteria bacterium
TAACAGAGTATCTTCTTTCGCCCTGGATCATAAGCCGCTCCCTGAATTATCGACGCCGGGCTGCGTTCACCAAATGCCTCAACTTCAAAACCATCACGGCCAAGATTACCAACCGGCAAATATCCAAGCACCAGACTCTTACCCACCGTATAGCCGAAATTGCCACTGGTAGTTTGCGCCACAACCCGGTCACCCAAAAAAACCGCCTCACCCCCAAACACCGGTAAAGGCCTGTCGAGCGCAAGGCAAACCAGCTTTTGCTGAACACCATCCTGTTTGATTCGGGCAAGCGCTTCGGCACCGACAAAATCACCTTTATTCCAGTCAATTATAAACTGTAATCCGGCTTCAAAGGGATTGTAATCCGGCGAAATATCAACCCCCCAGGCAAGGTATCGCTTTTCCAGACGCAGGCTATCGATTGCCCGGTAGCCCATGTTGGTGATACCAAACTCATCGCCAGCACTCTGCAAGGTCTCAAAAACGTACTGAACATATTCTGATGGAATATAAAGTTCCCATCCCAGTTCACCGATGTAGGTTACCCGGTAGGCAAGCGCGGGCGCATAACCAATGCGAATTTCTTTTGCTGACATGAAAGGGAATGCCTGCTGACTAATATCCTCATCACAAACTTTTTCCAGTACCTTTCGCGCCAGTGGCCCCGCCAGATTGATCACGCCATAGGCAGAAGTGATATCGCGGATCTGAACCGCATCGGATCCGTAGCCCCTCAGGTTGCTTTCAATCCATTGTCGATCACGAACGCCGAGACCAGATCCTGTAATCAGCCAGAAGCAATCCTGTGCTCGGCGAATAATGGTGACATCGGCTTCAATACCACCGCGTTCATTACAAAGCTGGGTATAGCTTGCCTGTCCCGGTTCTTTGTCAATATTGGCGACTGCGAGATACTGTAAAAACCTGCAGGCATCACGGCCACTGATCTCAAACTTTGTAAAGGATGACATATCGACCAGCACCACGCCCTCGCGAGCGATGCGGTGTTCACGACCGGCAGTGATGTCCTGCTGCGGCCTGTCGAAGCCATGTACGTCGCGCTGAGGAATATCACCGTAACAAAACCAGTTCGCCCGCTCCCAGCCGAACTTCGATCCGAACACGGCGCCCTGTTGTTTCAGGATCTCATAGAGCGGGCTGCGCCTCACACCCCGGGCAGATTCGAGTTCCTCACCCGGCCAGTGGATCGCGTAATACTTACTATAGCTTTCAACCGCGCGATCATGCAGAAATCGCTGACCTGCGTGCAGCGGGCCAAAACGGCGAATGTCGAAGGCCCATAAGTCCAGCCCGGGATCACCGTGTAGAATCCAGTTGGCCATGGCCTTGCCTGCGCCACCTGAAGCCGCAATCCCGGAAGTAAAGGCGCAGGCTGCAAAAAAATTGCCAAGCCCCGGTACCGGCCCCATGATCGGTTCGCCATCGGGTGAAATGGGTATAGGTCCATTTATAATAGTACGCATGCCCAGTTCACCGAGAACAGGGATACGCTGTATTGCTGGTTCGAAAAATTCGCTCAGCCGATCCATATCACCATCGAATAAATGCCTTTCATTATTCCAGGGGAAGCCCTCCACAGGATTCACCTTTTGAGTCTGTTTTTCCCAGCCGCCGATGGCCAGTGCACCCGGCTCCGGCTTGGCATAAAAGCCTCCGTCCGGGTCTCGCAGGGCAGGTAATCCTGCGGGGATGAGATCGGACTTCTCGGTCACCAGATATTGATGCTCGACCACACCGGCCGGTATCTCAACCCCGGCCATCCAGCCCACCTGTCGCGCCCACAGGCCTGCGGCATTAACCACTATTTCCACTTCTATAGAACCCTGATCGGTAACCACATGAGTGATTCGGTCACCCCCGCGCAACAACTCATTAACCATAAGATTTTCGATTATTTTTCCACCGTTGGCTCGAATACCTCTGGCATAGGCCTGGGTTAGACTATTCGGGTCTATATAGCCATCGGCTGGAATAAACGCTGCTCCGAGCAGATCAGTGGTTTCGATAAGCGGGTAAATCTCGGCCGCCTCGAGTGGCGTCAACAAATCCATTTCGAAACCTGCCGCCTGTGCAGCAGAATAAGACTTTTGCAACTCTCTCCAGCGGTCCCGGGTCTGCGCGAGCCTGAGACTGCCGAATTTGTGCCAGCCGAGGTCCTGGCCGGTTTCCTCACCCAGACCATCGAACAACCTGACACTATCATTCATCAGGCTCATCAGATTTTGCTGTGATCGAAACTGGCCGACCAGCCCGGCTGCATGCCAGGTCGCGCCTTCTGTGAGCCTGGATTTTTCCAGTAACAGTACATCTTTTTCACCCGCTCGAGTCAGGTGATAAGCAATGCTGGTACCGATGACACCGCCACCAATAATGACGATACGGGCTTTATCGGGAATTGTTGCAGTCATAGTTTCAGGGAATCCTGATTTATTTCTGTTTACGGCGTCGGCTCGGTCGCCGCTCTCGCTTCGCTGTACTATTGCCGACATTATGTGGCTGCCAACCTTCTGGCAGGGTTGAGTCTCCCGCCACCAGGCCCTTAAATTCGGCCCGGATTCGTGCGTCAACATCAGCATCCAGGGCTGCGGCATTAGGCTGCGAAAGAATACTCATAGCTTTGTTCAGTGCGCGTTGGTGAATGGTAGAACTACCCTCAAGCTCCCACTGTTCACGTAATTTTCTATCCGCCAGTTCGGGCATAAAAGTTGCGGTATGCATTCTTTCCAGCGTCGCCGGGTTTGCCGCGAACATGCCGGCTGGGCCGGTTTGCTTTATTTCCTGTAATGAAGCAGATTCGCGGCTAAAGCCGAAACCTTCGCGCACGCGTTTAATCATCAGCGCAATCTCATTATCGATGGTAGCCTGACCGAAATCGAATGACATCAAAGCATCCTGTAAACCGCCCATGACGATGAAATCCACCCCTGAGAGGGCCCCCATCAGCGGCGACATACCTTTTTCAAGACCCGCCTGCGCATCAGCCAGCTTTGAATTGGTGAGGCCAAGATAACCACCGGAGGGTACTTTATAAAAACGCGCCATCTGGCATACCGCCGAATTCATCATACCGACCTCGATTGCCCCCGGCGCGTAGGCACCATCACGCATATCCGCAAAAACAGGCAGAAAATTGTAGATCTGTTCGGTTCCGGCCCGGGACATCTGGGCTAGTGTTGCGGCTGCGAGCCACTCGGCATTCATCGTCACCAACATGCCGGATAATGTCAGCGGCGTGCTAAGCCCACCCATCGGCGCGATCGTACCATAAGCGGTTATACCCTTTTCGGCAAAGTACATGAGCGTGTCGGTGCTATCAAAATCCATGGTCAAAGGCGAGACAATCGAGCAATAACCAAAGTTGATAAATGGCCGCTCCCAGTAAGCCTGTTTCGAGCCCGCAATCAGTTCACCCAGTTTGATCACCTGCTCCGCTTCGCGAATGTTATAAACCGAAGTACGGCATGGCTTAACGCAATTCTTCACCGCTGTATAGAAACGGGTCAGGCTGAACTGATCTTTCGGCGCATCGTCGGCCAGGGTCGAAATTGAAAACAGGTCGAAGCCCGGTAGTTGGTTCACCAGGTGTGCAATTCGCGCGATATCATCGGACCTCGAGCGCCGAGTCACACCGCTTACCGGATCCACAATATCGGGCGCCGAGCTCGCGGTGGCGATAACCGGTAATTTACGCGGCAGGGTAATATCGTAAGCCGGATCGCGACCTCGCAAAGTAATCGTCGGAGGCAACATGGCCCGATATTTTTCGACTATTGCCGAAGGGATACGCACCATCTCGGTATCATGATCGACAACGGCGCCATGTTCGGCAAATCGCTTCCTGGCTTTTTCGTTGCGAACCAGTAGTCCAACTTCCTGCAGAATTTCCACAGAGGCATCGTGCACGTATTGAATATCGTCGTCTTTCAGATAGCTAAAGAAATTCATTTCACCAATATGCGGTAGCTGTCATTAACAACCAGACTGTAGGCAGCGCCAGGTCTTGCGTCAAACAATAATTGCTGTCAGTATCTATAAGTAAAACTTATGCGAAAGGCCTGTTTTGAAACGACCCAGACTCAATAGTTTACGTACTTTCGCGGCTGCCGGCCGACATTTAAGCTTCTCTCTGGCGGCTCAGGAATTAAAAATCTCGCAGGCTGCCGTGAGCCAGCAAATGCGTCAACTCGAATCCTATCTGGATGCTGCCTTATTTGTTCGACACAATCGTCGTCTTTCATTGACCAATACAGGGCAGGCATATCTCGATACCGTACACGAAGCTCTCGACCGTCTGGACTCGGTAACCGATCAGCTATTTCCAGGACGGCATTCGCAGACGGTTACCCTGCGCTGCACTTCCGGCATCGCCACATTATGGCTGGCCCCGCAATTGAAGTCATTGCAACAGCTTCATCCCGGTATCGAGCTGCGAATTAAGACTCTGGACAATTCGAATGATCCACTTTCTGCATCGGATCTGGAAATCTTCATAGCCGGTGAGAATAAAATCGATAGTCATACCAGAAAACTACTGACATCGACTATAACACCGGTGTGTTCGCCGACAATTTTTGCCCACAGACCGCGCCCCACAAACCCAACCGATCTGCTCGACCTGGAGCTAATCCATGTACTCGGATACGACGATGACTGGCATCGATGGTTTCGTATTCACCAGAAAAGTAAGGTGAAGGTACCCAGGGGCTTATCGGTGGATGGCTCGTTAATCGCGATCGAAGCCGCACTACGCGGTGACGGCATAATGCTTGGCAGGCGGCCATTCATCGATCGTTACCTGCAATGCGGCGATCTGGTCGAAGTTTTTATTCGACCTATGTACCTCTACAGCGACTATTATTTACGCCAGCCAGCTAAAACCACTGCTCGACGCGAGAATAAAATCGTGGCACATTGGCTGACTCAACTGGCAACTTAGAATTCAATCGCGGCGAAAGTCTGGCCTGAGCCTGCATTATTCAAGCAACACCTATGGGCAACACATCTGTATCTGACTTAAGACTATTACCCTCTATCGACAGATTGCTATCCGCGCAAGACATAAAAGCGCTCATAACACAATATGGTCGTGCTGAAGTTAAACGGATAACCAGAAACGAACTTGAGTCGATGCGTGTCGGTATCCGTCAGGGCGATAATGTTGACACCTCGATTGTCGCTATTTGCAATTCAATACATGCAAGGCTGAAGTCGCAGAGCAGGCAAAGCTTGCGCAGGGTTTATAATCTGACCGGCACTTTGCTACATACCAACCTGGGGCGAGCGACTCTGCCGCAATGTAGCATCGATGCAGTAACTGAAATAATGGCGGGTGCGAGTAACCTCGAATACGACCTCGATAGCGGCAGACGGGGCGAGCGTGACAGCCATGTATGCAGACTGATCTGCGGACTTAGCGGAGCCGAGGCAGCGACCATCGTCAATAATAACGCGGCAGCAGTGATGCTGGTGCTGAATACCCTGGCACTGGGAAAAGAAGTTGCTGTATCACGTGGCGAACTGGTCGAAATTGGCGGTTCTTTTCGTATTCCAGATATTATGGCGCGCTCTGGTTGTACTCTGGTTGAAGTAGGTACCACGAATCGAACCCATCTACATGATTTTGAATCCGCTCTGAATGCACAGACCGCGATGGTTATGAAAGTGCACCAGAGTAACTATGTGATTGAAGGTTTTACTGCCTCGGTCGAGGAAGCCAGGCTGGCAGAGATCTGCGCCAAATCGAATTTGGCGTTTGTTGTCGATCTTGGAAGCGGTACTCTGGTCGACCTCGAATCATATGGTTTAGCGCAGGAGCCGACACCGATGCAGGCACTTAAAAATGGTGCCGATCTTGTCACCTTCTCCGGTGACAAGTTACTCGGCGGTCCGCAGGCAGGCATTATTGCCGGTCGTCATGATCTTATCAGGCAATTGAATGCGAACCCGATGAAACGGGCACTACGTTGCGATAAGATGACCATAGCGGCTTTGTCTTCAGTTTTGCAGCTCTATCAACACAGCGATGATTTGCCTGAACATTTGCCGGTTCTGAAATCAATATTACGGAACTGTGATGATATCAGGCAAATGGCTCTACCGCTGGTTGATATTCTATCCAATCATTTGAAGGGAAAGGCAACGGTATCATTAATCGATTGCGATAGTGAGACTGGCTCCGGGACCCTGCCCGATAAAGTCATTGCAAGTGTCGGCATTGCCATGCGCCCAGCGCCTCACTGTAGTGATTACGATGTCCTGTTAGATCGACTAGCCAGTGCTTTTCGCCGCTTACCAGTTCCCGTTATAGGGAGAATACACCGGGGCAGTTTTGTGCTGGATTGCCGCTGCCTGGATAACCCGCAGGCATTTGCCGCTCAACTTTCTGAACTCGAAATTATCGAATGATAGTCGCTACTGCCGGACATGTCGATCATGGCAAGACTCAGCTCGTCAAAGCATTGACTGGTGTCGATACCGACACACTGGCAGAAGAGAAGAGACGAGGTCTTAGTATAGATATTGGTTTTGCCTATCTACCGGTAGAAGGGCAGCACAGTATTGGATTCATCGATGTGCCGGGTCATAATCGTTTTATTAAAAACGCATTATGCGGTTTGACCGCTGCGAATTATGTTTTACTGGTAGTGGCGGCAGACGATGGTTTGATGCCGCAAACTTTAGAGCACCTGTCTATTATCGATTTACTGAATGTTGAAAATGGTACTGTTGTAATTAGCAAGATCGACCTTGTTGATTCAGAACGGGTAAAACATGTTAAAAACTCGATCAGGCATAGAATTTCGAATACATCTTTGCGGCACTGGCAAGTGTTTCCAGTATCTTCAATAACCAGTTGGGGTATTGATGTACTTTCTCAACATTTGATCGGCCTCGCTCATACCACAGGCAAAACATTTATAGAAGAAATTGATAAATACAATTTTCGACTCTCAGTTGATCGGGTTTTTGAAAAAAAAGGTGCCGGACTGATTGTTACCGGCACGATACAATCCGGCTCAATTGAACTGGGAAAGCAGATAACTGTTGCCGGTACAGATATGGAACTGCGGGTCCGCGATCTTCGAATTCATAACCGTACTGAAGACCGTGGCCAACAGGGACAGCGTTGTGCGATGAACCTGGCCGGCAAGGGTTTGCATAGGGAAAAGATTAAGCGCGGGAGCTGGGTTGTTAACAAAGCCGTGGCCGAGCCGGTAACCCGCTTCGATGCGCATGTGCGGGTACCTGGCGATAGCCCCTGTACGCTCAAACACTGGTCGCCGGTTCATTTACATCTGGCAGCGTTTGAAACTACCGCCAGAGTTGCATTATTGGAAAAAGCACCGATTAAGCCGGGCCAGTCGGGTCTGGTGCAGGTAGTTTGCCAACATTCCACTGTTGCTGCTTTTGGTGATGACTTTATCCTTCGTGACGTGTCAGCGCAGCATACTTTAGGCGGGGGCCAGGTGATCGATATTTTCCCGCCTCGTCGTGGAAGGGCGCGCCCTCACAGAATTAATTATTTAAAAAAAAATAGCCCGGCAGATACGCAATCGGCATTTGTCGGCTTACTCGAATCCTGCGCTGAAGGCATTGATATCGACCGGTTTGTGAGTAATCGCAACCTGGTCAGTACGACTGCGCTGGCCGGGTTGCAAACCGTCGATATGAAGTTAATTCAGGTCGGCAAACAGGAGATTGGATTTTCCACCGGGTTTGCCGATCAACATTTCGATAGCATAGTTAAAACACTAATGCATCATTATCAAAATCAGGTTGTAAATTCGGGCATGCCTGAATCCGAACTACGTCAACAGGCATGCCCAGGTTTGTCGAGGCAGGTCTTTAAAGGGTTTCTGCATGAGTTAGTCAGGCAGTCGCTAATACGGAATGATCACGGTGGTTATTCCGTTGTTCCGAAAGTAAACGGGCTCACCGACGAAACCGTTCTAAACCCCGCGATTCTCTCTTCTCTAACCGATGCCGGATTGAGAGGCATGACAATGAATGAAATGTGTATAGCAACAGGCCTGACAGAAAAACAACTTAAAACTCAACTGGCAATTTCTGATAGCAGGGGATTTATTGTTAAGCTATCCAGCACATTGTGGATATTACCGAACTGTCTGCACCAATTGCAGACTGTATTAGCACAGCTCGCGAACAATAGCGAACAAGGCCTGTTTACGGTAGCCGAGTTTCGCGATGCCTGCGGCATAGGCCGAAACCGATGTATAGAAATTCTAGAGTGTTTCGATGCTAGAGGTTTTACAAAACGCTATGGAAAGGATCGTCTCCTGGTGGAGCGCCCGGTCTTCAAAACCGGAGGGGGGCGTTAAACGTCCCCGGTGGGTTCGATTCCCACCCTTTTCCGCCAGGTTTTGGAGTGGGAAACCGCTTCACTTAGCGACTAATTACCAGGTGATAACGACGGTGTCCGTCAACTCCACGCCGTTCACGGTGAAGGTCAGGGTATCGCTGCTGGTGGCTGAGCTGCTGGTGTAGTTGACCTGGTAGCTACCATCGCCGAGGTCGATGAGCGTGCCCAGAGTACCGTTGCCGGTTGCCGCGCTGATAGAAATATCCAGTCCGTAACCCACAACCGCCGTGCCTGCATCACGCGGGGTAATGGTGATCGTCACGGTCTCGGA
>JAAEOZ010000568.1 GCA_024222685.1 Gammaproteobacteria bacterium
CTTGCTTGAGCGGGGTGATATCGTAGTAGGCTAGCATGCGTGAGCCATCGGCTAGCGCAACACACTGATGTAAAATGAATTTACCATTTTGTGTTCTTAATTCATGCCTGGAGATAGAACCCTTCTTGACCTGGGCAATTCGCTTGTCGACATATTCCTCCCAACTGTCACCGTCGGCATTATCCACGTTATCGCCGAAATCCAGGCTGAAAACATCGTGATAGGTTTTGGCCTTCCTGGTGTCGTCGATACCAAGCCCCCAAATTTGCTGGAATGCCCGATTGACAGAACTCACATTCAAATCCTTATCCAGAAACAGTATGCCGTAATCGATGGCGTCCATCACCGCTTCCAGATTACCCAGCGACATGTCACGTTCGCTAATCGCTTCGTCCAGTGCCTGTTCGTGCCGCTTTATTTCAGTAATATCCGAGTAAATCGCCACGGTTCCATGGCTTTCGGTTTTACGTTCATTAATTCGTAACCAGGTGCCATCCTGCAGTTGTTGAATAAATGGGCCGAGCGGATTTCGATGGTGCTCCAATCTTTTCTTGAAATACCTGTCCCGATTCTCGCCAGATTCTATGTGTGATGAGAGTGCTCTTTTTAACAATGATTCAAAGCTATCTCCAAGGTGAGCCTCGTCGAGCCCAAACAAATTCCGATATTTATTATTTTGTAATAGCAGCCTGTCATCCTTATCGAACAGACAAAATCCTTCTGAAATACTTTCGATCGCATTATTAAGCTGTAAACGCGCCTCGTTTATTTCACGAAGATTGAACTGCTCCACTTCGATCGCAGTTTTACGAAACACTTCGAGGGCACGAGCCATTTGCGCAATTTCATCATGTGCAGAATCAACAATTTCTCCCTTTAAATTGCCCCCGGCTATAGAGGACATATTGTCACTCAGTGACTTGAGACGGTGAACAATGCGGCGATCGATGTAAAACACCACGATCAAAATCGAGCACAGGACTGCTAACACCACCACCCCCAGCATAAAAAGCTGACTATTACGTTGTAATTTTAGTGCGGCGTTATTGGCATTATGGATATCGGCGAGGGCACTATTAACCAGCTGCTCGACTGCCTGGGTAAGTTGTTCAGACAAAACCTTATTTTCCAGTGCAAATTGATTTCCGCGCTCTAGCATTGTCAGTTCGATTGAACGCTGAAACATGATGCTCTGGTCGCCGGATAAAAATTCGAATATCGCCTCGATCTCGGGCCTTAATACAGCATCAGTTGCATCTGTTAGTTCATTTAATAATAGGTAGGCCCGGGTTTGCGATCGTTGGAGTGGAAACGACAATAGCCGTAAATTATTTTGCTGAGATTCATGGGATATTTTCAAAAGTCCATCGCGCAGGGTTTGAATTTCCTGTTTCAGTTGTTGCAAGGGTTGCAGGCTGCGCGTAACGTCGATTAGCTCATTTGCATCGATCGACTGGTTTTTTTGACTGGCATTTAATAATTGCTTTAATCGAGCATTGGCTCGTAACATACGTGGCGCCATCGTGCGTTCGAAAGAAATATAATTCTTTTCCAGTTGCTCGATTAATTCGTCCATTTCTCTTGCCAGTTCGAATGTTTTACCGATCACCGCATCGAGTTTATTGAGGTTATTCTGCAGGGTGGTTACGGCCGGAGAAATTACTTCGAGTTCCTCCACGTTAAGCTTGTTACGAAGCGTCGCCAACAAACGCTTCAACGCTTCCAGTTCAATATCAAGCTGCTGTCGAACACGCTTTTTTTCATCCTCGTCCCTGGAATTTAATAATCGCGGCGCGGCCGACACGATGCTTTCAACCGAACGCGCCATCTCCCCGGCGCTAAGCGCTGCAGGCATACGCTGACTGGTAATCAACTCCAGGCCTTTTCCTACCTCATCAAACGAGTAACTAGCCGTCAGCGCAACAATAATGGCAAAGCTACTAACCAGAGCAAAGCTAAGCAGCAGTCGCAGTCGCACACTGGAAAGCGCCATCTTCATAACGAATTAGAGGGCAGTTTCATTGCCGGACCGGTTTTCCCTCGCGCCATATATACCAGGCATAATCATGCCTGGTAAGGTCTCCCTTGTGATCGAACGCTATTGCGCCGAGCACGGTGTCGAAGGTGGTTTCATGCATGATTTTGACCACTGAATCATGATCGACAGTGCCCGCTTTCTCGACTGC
>JAAEOZ010000569.1 GCA_024222685.1 Gammaproteobacteria bacterium
GATTCCTCGAAAATCTGCACACCCAGTCCGCTGACCGCTTTGGCCAGACCACGAACGTAACTTAAGGGCTGAATCGTACCGGCATTCGGATCGAGAATACCACCGTGACGATAAACAGGAGAACCAGACAATGCACTTGCTTCATCGCCATCGATTAATCGCACAGATGCACCGAGCTTTTGCATTTGTGGGCATCGATCCCGTAGATAATCCAGTGCCGAGGCTTTGTGAGCAATATTAATCGTACCGCAACGTCTAGCCTGACAATCTATTTTATAACGCTCGATAAGGTCAAATACCTGGCTGGGGGTATCATAGAGTGCCTGATTAAACTTCTGGCCAGCTTCTTCACCGAGTTTTTCAATAACGTAGTCAGGCGTCTTCCAGACGCCTGCATTTACCAGGCCGGCGCTTCGCCCGGAACCACCGAAGCCAACGCGGCTGGACTCGAGTAAAACCACTGAAATGCCCTGCTCAGCCAGATGTAAAGCCGTTGACAGACCGGTATAACCGGCACCGACTACTAACACTTCCGCTTCCAGTTTTTCCTCTAATGATCGCGCCGCCGGCAATTCGATCGCTGTCTCACCCCATAGTGATATCTCTCCGTTATCCTGGGGCAGATGATTCGTCATTCTCAGTTGTCTCGATTCTCTGTCGGACTGGGTATTCTGTTCGATAGCCCAATCGATTTCTAGCCTTTTTCATAATGAAATGGAAAACTCTGTGGATTGGTATTGAAAATTCACCTAGCATCAGGATCAATCCAAGCTGATATAAATAAAGAGGATCTCATGCTCACTGTCTATAGCGAAAAACATAAGTTACGCGATGCTAAAACCGAACTCTACGGTGGTGAACTGGTTGCACCTTTTGAATGCCCGGCGCGCGCCGAATATATACTCGAACGCGTGCAGTCAGAAAAACTCGGCGAAATTGTACCTCCAGATGATTTTACACTCGATCCGATTACCCGCATTCATGACAGTCAGTTCCTTCATTTTATCGAGAACTGCTGGCAGGCCTGGCAATCTAGCGGCTATCACGGAGAGGCAATTCCTACCGTTTGGCCATCTCGACGCATGCCACAACAGAGAATTCCAGACCATGTCGAAGGCAAACTGGGCTACTATGCGCTAGCTGGCGAAACTTCAATTTCAAACGGCACATGGGAAGCAGCACGCGCCAGTGCAAATGTCGCACTAACCGCTCAATCCGCCATACTAAACGGCGCTAAAGAAGCATTTGCGCTGTGCAGGCCACCAGGGCATCACGCTGCCAGTGATATGTTCGGTGGATATTGTTTTATCAACAACGCCGCCGTTGCCGCCCAGGCTTTCATCGATCAGGGTGCCAGTCGGGTTTCCATCCTCGATGTCGATTTTCATCATGGCAACGGCACGCAGGCGATATTCTATGACCGTGCCGACGTGATGTTCTGCTCTTTGCATGGCGACCCGAATGATGCTTTCCCGCATTTCCTCGGGTATGCCGACGAAACCGGTAGTGGATCAGGAGAAGGTTATAATCACAATTATCCGATGGGCCCGGGTACAGGCTTTAAAAGCTGGGGTTCAGCACTAGATGATGCCTGTCAGAAAATCAGAAATTACGCTCCGGACGCACTGGTAATTTCCCTCGGTGTCGACACTTTCGAAAACGACCCGATCTCCTTTTTTAAACTTGCCAGTGATGACTTTAAACGCTATGGAGCTACTATCGGCGGGCTGAACTTGCCAACACTTTTCATTATGGAAGGTGGTTACGCAGTCGAGGAAATTGGTATCAATGCCGTTAATGTACTACAGGGGTATGAAGGTATTTAAAAGGATCATTTATTGAATATCGTCAAACACCAGAGTCATAACACTCAGGGCATACTCTGCCTGCTCGGCGCTATAGTATTACTGATTATCAGCGACTCTATTATAAAGTGGCTAAGCCCGCATCTGGATCTGGCCGGAATTTGAAGATCTTAAACTACTGGCGCTTTGTGGTTTACTGGTTTCTATCGGGGGCTATTTATTGTCACAGGCTTACCGAATGGGACAGGCGGTGGTAGTCGCGCCGTTTGAATACTCTGCATGCCATTCGCGCTGCTCATGGGTTACTACCTGTGGGGCGACTGGCCCGACATGGTTTCCTTTGTTGGTAGTGGTTTGATTATACTCAGCGGACTGTTGATTGTAATTCTGGAAAATCGTGCGAACCGCAAGAAACCGATACGACCTGCTCAAATTGATTACTGAGTATGTTTAGATAATTATCGTTTCAACAGTCACTTGTAGATAAAACTCGCCCACTACCCTTTCATAACCCCTTCCAGCTTCACCTGATCTGCCGCAAATAGCCGAATACCCTCTGCCAGCTTCTCTGTCGCCATCGCATCCTCATTATGCCCCCAGCGAAAGCCAGCTTCGTCGAGCACCTGACTATCATCGACAGAACTGGCCGATCTGGCATCTAATACTTTGTCCAGACTACTCTCTGTATCCGCCAACTCCTGCATCAACCCCGGACTAATGGTTAAACGATCACAACCAGCGAGCTGACGGATCTGATCGACATTGCGGAAACTGGCACCCATTACTACCGTGTCAAAACCATGTGTTTTGTAGTATTGATAAATGCGCTGAACAGATAAAACGCCGGGGTCTTTTTCAGGCGGATAAGCGTCGACTCCATCAAATTTTTTATACCAGTCAAATATTCGCCCCACAAAGGGAGAGATCAGAAATCCACCGGCATCGGCGCATGCCTGTGCCTGGGTAAAACTGAATAACAGCGTAAGGTTACAATTAATGCCCTCCTTTTCCAGTTCTGCTGCGGCCTGAATGCCTTCCCAGGTAGAGGCGAGTTTAATCAAAATTCGACTACGTTTTAAGCCTTCCTGCTCGTACATTGCAATGAGTTTTTGAGCCCGTTTAACACTGGCACTGCTGTCGAAGGACAATCGAGCGTCTACCTCTGTAGAAACGCGGCCAGGAACTATATTGAGAATTTCCTTGCCGATTAGAATTGCCAGCTTATCGCAGGCATTGTCCAGCTGCGCCTGTGAACCCCCCCCCTCCAGGTCGGCAAAAACCCGTGCCTGTTTTAGCTGGTTTTGATAATGCGGCAAACTGACAGCCTTCAATAACAGTGACGGATTAGTCGTGGCATCTTGCGGCGTATACTGTTTTATCGCCTCGATATCACCCGTGTCCGCGACCAGGGTAGTATATTTCTGTAGCTGTTCAAGTTGATTCATCGGATGTATTTACTCTTTTTCAGGTTGTTGTTTGTCTACGGCTCTTCCAAGCCGGAATGCGTCTAGAGCCGCTACTATCCATATACCAATTAAGGCATACCAGGCGGTATCAAGCGTCGGGTCACCCAGCGTAGTTTGCATCGACACCTGCTCCATGATGACCGCTAAGTCCAGCGGTATCTCACCCAGAACTATTTTTTCTGCTATTTTGCTAGCACGCTCCACCACCCTGGCTAATATCACTATTAGAGCAACCGTTGCAATTGCCGCAAAAATCACGCCCGCAAACCATTTTTTAAAATACAGATGGCCACCGCCGGGAAAAATAAACACCGACCATAGAATTGCTTTTACCGATTCCTTCATTTTGATGGCTTTAACAATATTCTCCAGCTGTGTGCCAGTAATTCTTTAGATAGGCAGATTCCTGCGAACTTGCGCCAGATCAATTTGCCGATTCTGATATCGCGAAATAATAGCTGACTGGACAAAGGTAATCTATCAATAAGTCTAATATGCAAAACACAGAGGCATTTAAACAAAAGCTGATAAATCTACGTCGTGAAGTCACTCAGCGAATGAGAAGCATAGATCGCGATATTCGCCACGAAGACCTCTCGGCCGACTGGAACGAACAGGCCACCGAACGTGAAAATGATGAAGTACTCGAATCTCTCGGTAATGCCGCAGACAGAGAATTGACTCATATTAACGCTGCGCTTGAAAGAATAGAAAATGACACCTATTTTTTCTGCGAGGACTGTGGCAGCGGCATTCCGGCTGCTCGACTGGAATTGTTACCTTTCAGTACGCTATGTATCAGCTGTGCTGAAGATCTGGAATATCGATCTACGATACCTAACAATGATAATAGTATAGGTAATGACCATTAGGAAATCTGGGGATTCAGCCCATGCTAAATGAAAAACACGACCTGGTTCACGAATTGCCAGAATATCGCGACACCATCCATCATTTAAAAACAAGTAATAACCGTTTCGCGCGCCTGTTCGATGACTACCACAATATTGATCATGAAATTCATCGTATCGAAACCGGTGTCGAGACCACCTCTGACCAATATCTGGATGAACGAAAGAAACAACGATTGCATTTGAAAGATGAACTTTTTTCAATGATCAGGAAAGTCTGAAAAATAATTCAGACCCTGATTGATCATGACGGCACGCTCGTCGAATCTGAAGGCATACATTGCCAAATGTGGGCCTGGATTCCACAGTGAATAGCTACGGTCTGGATAAATACATTTCCTGTTTAGTGATATTAAGGGAGCCGCAAACTGGATTCTGAGTCGATTTTAAGGCGGCCTGATCGTATCCAGTCAAATGATCGCATGTCGAACTTTAGCCGAAACCCACTCACTCACTATGACCGTTGCCAGTATCACCAGCAAAATTACCGATACCTGAGTCCAGCTAACGGTATTAATAGAAGCATTAAGCTGTAATCCGATGCCACCTGCACCAACCAGGCCGAGCACGGTCGATTCACGAATATTGATATCCCAGCGAAAAACGCTAATGCCTGCAAATGCCGGTAATATTTGTGGGACTATGCCAAAATTGAGTACCTGCGGACCTCCCGCGCCGGTAGCCACTATCGCTTCGACCTGGGTTTCATCGATTTCTTCAATCGCCTCGTAAAGTAGTTTCGCACAAAATCCGATAGACCTTAAACCAATTGCGATAACGCCTGCGAGAATGCCCGGCCCGATAATCGATACCAGCATCAATGCCCACAACAATGAATTGATAGAACGTGACGAAACAATGATAAACAGAGCAACGGGGCGCACAAATCTGACACTCGGCGTCGTATTTCGGGCAGCCAGGAAAGCGACTGGAAACGCCATTACCACGGCCATCATGGTACCCAATGTTGCAATATTGATCGTGTCCCAGACAGGTCTCCACAGATCATTCATGTATCCCCATTTTGGTGGTACCATGCGGGAGGCCATGTCCGATGCCTGGTTTGGTGCATCCCAGACAAACATCCAGACGGTTTTATCGGAGACTAATTGCCAGCAATAAGTAAATATGGCAATCGCTGTGAGCCACCCGGCCCAGTTGAGCCATTGCTGAGTGGAGGTACGCCGTTGCCAGATTTTGAGTTCGCCCTGCTGTTTAACCGGCATTATTGAACCCACTTGCGGACATAACCGGAGCTATATTCGACCATCATGACGATGCCGATTATGACCAGCAAAATCGCCGCAGCGGAGTCAAATTCATAACGGTCAAACGAGGTTAGCAAGGTCGCGCCGATGCCGCCTCCACCGACGATACCGACCACTGCCGATTCGCGAAAATTGATGTCGAAGCGATACATACCCAGACCGATCATGCGCGGCAATACCTGCGGCAATACCGCGTAGTTCAGCCATTGCAACCAGCTTGAGCCGGTGGCTTTGATGGCCTCGGCCTGCACCGGGTCCATGTCTTCGATGTCTTCCGCAAGCAATTTACCGTAAAAACCGATGGTGGCAATCGACAGGGCTATGATACCCGCGAAGGGTCCGAAGCCGAATAACTTAACCGCGAACAATGCCAGGATAATTTCAGGAAAGGTTCGTGAGACTGCGAGTATGCCGCGCGAAAACAGATACACCGGTCGCGTCGATAAATTACGCGCCGCTCCTAGCCCAACCGGAATAGAAATGGCGATGCCGATTACCGTGGAAACGACGGTCATCCATAGGCTCTCGACGATGCCAATATAAATATCTTCCCAGCGCGACGTGAAATCGGGTGGAAAAAACGACCCGAGAAATCGCTCTGCGCGTGGTAACCCGGCTAATACGCGATCCCAGTTGACGTCGAGTGTGCCGAAAGCCAGCGCCAGATAAATCAGACCGCCGAGTACCAAACTCCAGCGCAGCCAGGGGTTGGCGATCATAGGCGGGCGATGCCACTCGCGACGACGGCTTTCGCTCACAGCGCGCCCTCTAACTCGACGTCGATTGCATCTTCATCGTCAACTTTTTCGATGGTTGCTTCCCAGTCTTCTTCACCATAAATTAAGGTTAGTTTTTCGGCAGTCAAACCATCGGGTTCACCATCGTAAACAATTTCACCGAGTTGCAAGCCAACAATTCTGCGGGCGAACATTTGCGCCAGCAACACGTCGTGAATATTAATAATCGCGGCCAGATCGCGCTCCGCACAGAGTTCACATATCAGGCGCATAATCTGCCGTGACGTTTTCGGGTCGAGGCTCGCGGTCGGTTCATCGACCAATAAAAGTGCTGGATTTTGAATCAGCGCCCGACAAATACCGACGCGTTGACGTTGCCCGCCGGAAAGCTCGTCCGCACGTTTGTCGGCCATGTGATCGAGGCCGACGCGCTCGAGTAAACGATAAGCTTCGGTGACATCTTCCTGCGGAAAGTGGCGGGTAAAGCTGCGCCAGAAACTGACATAACCCAGTCGTCCCGAGAGTACATTTTCCATCACCGAAAGGCGCTCGACCAATGCGTATTCCTGAAATATCATACCCATGCGACGGCGCGCCTTGCGTAGTTCACCCGAACTCAAATCGGTTAATTCCAAACCGTCCAGATAGGTTTTGCCTTCGGTTGGTTCCACCAGCCGGTTGACGCAGCGAATCAGGGTACTTTTACCCGCTCCCGACGGTCCGATTAGCGCCAGAACCTGTCCTTTGGGTATTTCCATACTGACCGACTTGAGGGCGGTATCACCGGTTTTATAGCGTTTGGTAAGATTTTCGATGCGCAGCATCGCGGTACCCCAGAGTGAGTCAGTAAAGACTGACGGAGGCCTGTACAGCCTCCGTCGAATGTGACTTATTGTCTATTTACAAGCGTAACTAACGCCGTTAGCGGCGTCGATTTTACGAATCACCGCCCAGTCGGTTTTATGGTGGATAGCAATAAATTTGCCTTCTTTCTTGAATTCCTTTTTCAGATCCGAGCCTTCCCACTCGAAGGTGAAAAACGCCTGTTTGACCTTTGCAACTAGCCCCGGATCGAGGTTATGCGCATGGCCATAACCGGTAGTCGGGAAAGTCTGCGATTTATAGATTGAGCGAATCTGACTGGCTTTGACCACGTCGCGTTTGATCATTCGGTTCATTACCGAATTGGCCACCGCAGCGACTTCGTAATCGTTATTAGCGATGCCGAGCACCGAGTTATCGTGCTTGCCGGAAAAAGTGGTTTTAAAGTCCTGATCCTTGACCAGTCCGAATTCGGACTTGAGTAGTGCCGATGGCGCTTTATTACCCGAGTTGGAGGTCGGTGAGGTTAAGGCCAGAGTCTTACCCTTAATTTCTGACGGGCTTTTGATTGCACTGCCAGCTGGCACAATAATTTCCATCTCATAACCGAAAGAGCCATCGTCCGAGGCCATCATCGCAAACGGCACCAAACCGGCACAGCTAACGGCCAGCGGGTTGGAACCGGTATTGAAACCAGCAATGTGAAGACGTCCTGAGCGCATGGCTTCTATCTGCGCTGCATTCGACTGTACCGGGAAAAACATCACCTTCTTACCAGTGACCTTCGACATGTGATTGATGAATCCATCCCAGACTTTGGCGTAAACCGCCGGGTCTTCGACCGGGGTGTAGGCGAAAATTAATGTACTGGGGTTAGACCAGTCTTTCGAGTCGAGCGGCAGATCAGCGGTTTGATCGCCATCGCGATCACAATACTGACTATCCAGAGTACCGCGCGGACATTCCGCTGCATTGACAGAAAAGGAAAAACTCAGCACGACAAGTGCTGTCAGATATTTTAACGGTTTTAATATTTGATTTGACATTGGGTATATACCTCCTAAATTTAATTATTATTGGCCTCTTTATAAATTGTAATAAAAATTACAACTCTGTTACAGTCTGGAATAATTATTACCGAGGCAACCATACTCCAGAAATCGGGTATCATCAAGAAATAGTAGAAAGCAGAAACAATGTACCGATCTTCGATTCCATGTTGTCAGATAGTTAAGGGCCTGGCCGATATTCAATACCAGTATCTGGGCTATCTGATTGACGCCTGGGGGGTATTACACGACGGAGAAAATCTTTATCCCTATGCACTTGATTGCCTGGCCAATCTAGAAATACAGCGTAAAAAAGTCATCATTTTGTCAAATGCAGCCCGTCGCTCCCACTCCATAGTCGAAGAACTTCATCGGCATAAAATTGAACCCGAGCATTATCATGCAGTCATCAGTTCCGGCGAACTGGCCTGGCACACCATTCAAAATAGCCTACACAGCAGTTCTTTTTATGGAAACTGTGGTTACTATCTCGGCCCTCAGCGAAGTCGTGGTTTAACGGAAGGACTCGATCTGGAATGGGTCGATGATGTAGAACAGGCTGATTTCATACTCAATACCGGTGCTCCTGTGGGTAATCCTACAACGACTGTCGACTGCGATGAGCTGTTGTCCAAAGCTGCCCTAAAAAATATCCCGATGATTTGCGCTAACCCTGATCTGGTCGCCATTCGTGCAGGACAGGCGGGTATATGCGCAGGGGCACTGGCAAAACGTTATGAAGAAATGGGTGCGAACCGGATTGAATATCATGGCAAACCCTGGCCACCCGTTTATACAAAGGCACTGGCCCTTCTGGATATGCCTACATCTCAGGTCCTGGCAATTGGTGATGCGTTTGAAACCGATATTCTGGGCGCATCTAATGCCGGCCTGGATACCTGTTTAATCGCCAGTGGAATACATCGACAGAATCTCTTACCACTTTCAATTGAATCAGTGCAATCTGTAGCACCGCTGAATGCTTTACCCAAATACGCCAGTGAATTCCTGGCGTGGTAATTCTATGCCATTACCAGTACTGAAAAATTATTACTATGTCATGCGACACGGTGAAAGCCTCGCAAATACCGCAGGATTAATTGTCAGCCATCCAGAAAACGGTTTGCATGATTACGGGCTTAGCGACAAAGGACGCCAACAGGTAGCAGCTGGCATCGACGCCAGCGCACTACCTTCGACGACACGAGTATTCAGCTCTGATTTCAAGCGCGCCCGACAAACCGCTGAAATAGTCCACCAGCAGCTTAACTTCGATCACCCGATCAACTTCGATATTCGATTGCGCGAACGACATTTCGGTGAGATTGAACTAGGCCCCGACCATCGGTATGCGGATGTCTGGGCACAGGACCATCTGAATCCCGATCATCGCGAATCTGGCGTAGAGTCGGTCTCTTCGGTGGTTCAGCGAGCGCTTTCTGTGGTTCTCGACTGCGAATCAAACTTCAGCGACGAAACCTGCCTTTTGATCGCGCATGGCGATATTCTGCAAATTTTACAAACTGCTTTTTATGCGATACCGCCTCAACACCATCGTGAGTTACCGCATCTTCAAACTGCTGAAGTCCGTAAACTCCAGCAAGTTAAAGCCTCAAACGACTAATGGCCTATTTTCCGGGATTGTTCGTATTCGCTAATGAACAAACCGCCCCATACTAAGTCGATCTTCAATCTCAAACCCTAAAGACCGATAAAAAGCAGCTACCTCAGTATTTGTCGAGCGAATCTGCAAATTCACCTTAATGCAACCTCGTTTCTTTAACGCATTGAGAGTAGTTTTCACCAGTTGTTGTCCAATTTTGTCCCTACGATGGTCGGGCTTTACTGCTACAGCATACAACCAGCCTCTATGCCCATCGTAACCGGCCATACAGGCACCGGTAATTTCTCCGTCGATGTCAGCAACGAAAATTAAATCATCAACTTCGAGTTTTGCATCAATTATTGCTGCAGGCTCATTATGAGGCGGATCATCGGGGAAAACCTGTTGCCAGAGCGCTATAAGAGTGTCCCTGTCAGCCGTTTCATATTTTCTGACTATCATCTTTCGGTGAACTCTAATTAAAATTGTTTAGCTTTGAGCCAGTTTCGCTATGATAACCCGATGAGCGAAACGATCCGACAGAAAATGTTTGCCGAAATGGCTAAAAAGGAAATATTTGAGCTCGCCAAAACCTGTGCCATAGAATACGCCGACAAAGCTCTGGAACGAAACGTATTTCCGCACGACCAGGCAATAGCTCAGCTCAGGCAGTTCGAAGAACCATTGCCTGACACATCGTCGGATGCGGTCGCAGTGATTGAGCATTTGCATAACTACGGTTCGCCGGCTTCAGTATCACAAATTGGTGGTCGCTACTTTGGCCTGGTTAATGGTGGTGTCATTCCTGTGTCCCTGGCAGCACGCTGGTTAAGCGATTTCTGGGATCAAAATACGCCTCTGTATTTGTCGTCTCCCATTGCGTCAAAACTGGAGGAAATTGTCGAAGACTGGTTAAGGGATTTACTGGGGTTACCACAAAACGTCGTGGCCGGATTTGTCAGTGGCTCGTCGATGGCAATATTCTGTGGGCTGGCTGCAGCGCGATATCGCGTTTATCAAAACCTTGGCTGGGATGTGAACCAGAAGGGCTTGAACGGTGCACCTGAGATTCGAGTCATCACCAGTCAGCATGCGCATGCGACAGTTATCAAAGCCATCTCATTGCTCGGCCTGGGCATAGATAGTATTGAATGGGTAGCGGTAGACAACCAGGGTAGAATCCAGTGTGAAAATATCCCGACCCTGGATCAAAATTGCATTGTTTTACTACAGGCCGGGAACGTTAATTCGGGTACCTTCGACGATTTTGAGTCAATATGTGAACAGGCAAATGTTGCAGGTGCCTGGGTTCACATTGACGGTGCATTCGGCCTTTGGGCCGCGGCTTGCAAAGACCTGGAATATTTAACATCCGGCATTGAAAAAGCCAACTCCTGGTCGGTCGATGGCCATAAAACACTTAACACACCCTACGACAACGGTGTTGTGCTATGTAACGACCGCGAGGCACTGGTTCAGGCATTACATGCCACCGGCTCCTATATTGTTTACAGCGACCATAGAGATGGTATGTTGTATACCCCTGAAATGTCACGTCGCGCTCGTGTCATTGAGCTCTGGGCTACGATGAAATATCTCGGCAAATCAGGCATAAGCGACCTGGTTTCAGGCCTGCATGAGAGGGCACAACAATTCGCCGATGAACTAAGCCAGGCCAATTTCGAAATTCTCAATGATATTGTTTTCAATCAGATACTGGTGAAAGTTGGAGATGCCGATGAAACTGCCGCTATTGTTAATCACATTCAACAGTCCGGCGAGTGTTGGGTCGGTGCTGCCCAGTGGTTTGAACAAACTGTTATTCGGGTGAGCGTTTGTAGCTGGGCAACAACCGAAGTCGACGTCACGAGATCGGTAAATGCATTTGTAGGAGCCAGAAATGCGCAATGATTTAAACTGGTTAATAAACCGGATCAACGGTAATGGAGTGCCTATCATTATCGACGGCGGCATGGGAACACAATTGCAGTCTTCGGGTGTACCAATGGATGGCAAGGTCTGGAGTGGACGGGCAGTATTATCCCATCCCGATGCCATTATTGATGCACACAAGGCGTTCATTTGGGCTGGCGCCGAAGTCATTATCGCGAACACATTTGCAGCCGCCCGCCATATGCTCGAGCCGGGGGGACTGGGTGATTACGTCAGAGAGATAAACCTCAATGCTGTCAAGTTGGCACAGCAGGCACGCGATAATTATGCTGAACAACCGGTGGCGATAGCCGGTTCTATTTGCGAATGGGCGCCTACCGACAGTGCGAAATGGAGCAATGCCAAAGCGGTAGGTGATTCGGCTCGCGAACAGGCCGAGCTATTGGCCGAAGGCGGTGTAGACCTGATAGCCCTGGAAATGTGTCAGGAAATTGATTTATCTATCGCTGCCACCGAAGCTGCCCTAGAAACCGGCTTACCCATCTGGATCGGCGTAAGCGCGAAAAAACACCGGGGCTGTAACAATCTGTCAGTATTCGATTATTCGGAGCTTGATTTCGAAAGCCTTGTTAAAGCACTGTCTGGCTATCCCGCTATGATGATGAACATCATGCACACACCTGTCACCGATATTGATGAGTCCTTAACAATCATCAAAAAATACTGGAAAGGTCCGATTGGGGCCTACCCCGAATCCGGTTATTTCACCATGCCCGACTGGCAGTTTGTCGATATTATTGAACCGGAAGAATTGGCGAAACTTGTGCGGGGCTGGGTGGACAATGGCATACGCATGGCAGGTGGTTGCTGCGGGCTGGGACCGGCACATATTGCGGCTTTGCGGCAGGCGTCTGACAATTAGGTCATCTAAATTCGGTCATTGCGAAGGAGCGAAGCGACTGCGGCAATCTTTTGATAGTGGGCTATGCATATTTTGTCGGCATCTGGTCTTACAGGCATTGCGAGTTTGGCTACTGCCAAATATCCTTTTCACAATTTGTATCTCTAACGTTTTGAGTAATTTGCCGAACCCGTGCTATCAGAAAAAACCAGGCCTACCGGTCAGTTAGCCCCTCTTGTTAGCATTATTCCATGTAAGTATTTGCCAAATTGCGGATTTCTGGCTCACAATCATATTTCATCTCTAGCAATATGTTTTCCGAGAGTTCTTGTGCAGAAATTAACGTTTTTATAAAAGATTCTCGGCATATAGAGCAATTGTTTACCATGTAAAGTTTGTTAAGCAGTTTACCTGGATGCTTGGTGACATTTTTATTAAAAATATCTTTTATAACCATACCAAATGAATGGAATTCTTCTTCATCTTTAAGTGTATCTAATATGTGACAAAGTACGTTTATGTCTTTTTCTAAGAAGTTTGATACGAACAACTCTATATGTTTATAGAGAAATGCATGATTGGTGTAATTTACCTCGATTAATTCGCGAATTCTGTGATCCTCAATTTGTTGTAATATCCGAAGTGTTGAATGTTTTATCTGGTCATTGGTGGAGTTTAAAAATGGTAATAAGTTAGATATATCTAGGGGATATTGAGTGCGAGAAAGCAAGCGTAAATATGATTGTATTCTCTTGTCATCCTTTTCACTTAATAGAAGATTTGCAACTTTTAATACTTCTTCATCCTTTAGCCATTTTCCAGCAATGATCGGTACACTTTTACCCTCATCAATGAGTTGCAAAAGTTGTGATAATGAACGTTTGCTGCTTGTTTTTCCTTTTGCCCTCAAGGAGTCAATTTCTTCGACTTTGGATAAAAATGCTTTTATATACCTGTTGTTTTGTGATTTCTCTTTCAGATAATCTTTGGGGGATGATTCGGGATAATGCTCTTTGCATACTTCTAGCAGATAGTCGTCAGCCCAATATGTAGAATCTAACTCTATTTCCTCTCCTTGGACTTTGGCTGAGAACTCTAGCCCTTTAAGTCCGTCAAGAGTTACTAATACTTCAGTTTCAACAAATTCATACTCGGCTTTTAGGTTTTTTTCATAACGATCGTAAATTGCATTTCTTGCTTTTTCATTGCCGTTTTGCACCAATATTGCCGCAAGATCAAATAATAAAATTGTATCCCAATGTTCGTTTCTAGAGTTGTCTAATTGTTTTAATATTTCATTCTCAATTTTTCCTTTATCACGAGATAGTGACAAAATTTCGGAAAGATATTCTGACCGAGAACCTTCACACTGCGGGTCATATGCTAAATTATGTGTGCATGCCTCAAGGATGTATTGATCAAAGTCAACTGAAGGATTTTCCTTAAGTAGGAGTATCGCTTCACCAGTTCCATTTTTAATGGCTTGTTTGAATAATTCTGAAATGAGTTTATCCTTTCTGTTTGATAATGCTGACAGTCATACAGACAAATACTCAATTGGTGTGATAGGAAGAATCTGCCTATCTCAATTTACAAGAATAGTGACTCTCTGCAAATGTCACTTGCCTAATGCTTAGCTCTTTATGATTAGTACTTGCAATTTGCTAGTCCAAATCTACTGCCAACGCTCAA
>JAAEOZ010000570.1 GCA_024222685.1 Gammaproteobacteria bacterium
AAATAATTCACTCAAAGGACGAGATCGATTATTATGGTCGATGAGTTCGATATCAGGGAAATTAAACGAAAAAGCGTCGTCAGCCTGATTTCCATAGCTGCTAAAACTACTGGCAACTAGTATAATGTAAGCGAAGGTTTTTAATAGACTTACTTTCATTCCGTTAGACCTTGGTTATCGAGTTTGCGAACAGATTACAGTAGTTTATGTGAATTTTTCGTGAAAACATTGAACCACTCCAAGAATAGTGTTTTGTTTTTAGTGAATAGCAAAAAAATTAGTTAAGCTACAAGTGTTTAATTAGCTAAAAACTACCTCAAAATACTAGTTAATCTACCAGTAGTCGCCACTTAGCCGTAGTCCATATTCGGGGCATTGGTGTAGTAAACGCATCTATAGGCGTATTTAACCACTTTCGATCTGCCGTCATCATTGTTACCAGCAAAATTTGTCTGGAATTCCCAGGGCTGTCCGGGTTTTCTGAAACAAAACATCAAAGGTAATGATATGAGGAAATTACGATGATAAATAAGCCATTTACGCAGGACTGGTTGGCTCGCTCGGTTGGATGTACAGCTTTAGTATTAGGGTTGTCATTAGGTCAACTGGCTTCGGCGGCAACCATAAATTTGACCGTTGAGGCATCTGGAACCGATACAGGGCTGTTAGATGGCGTACCAACTGTAACCCCGGTTACAGGGTTTCGCTATCTTGTCGAAGAAGACAATACTTTTAAGCCAGTGCTTGATACGCCTTCTGTATTACTTGATAGCCTGTCTTTCGAATTTCATAAAAGCCATCGACCGGTAGCTACCGATTCGACTGGTGACGGAATTTCAGGGCATACTGTTGACCCAGGTGACAGTTCTGTTTCAATCACAGTTCCTGATAACGGAAGCTACTTCATTTCCGTTGTGCCATATAACGGTGGCGCAGTAGGCGGTGGCGCAGTCGAAGTAGGTACAGGTACTGTTGATAAGACAATTCGAATTAATAGCTTTCCTATTCCCACTGCTCAGATCAGTATCCGCGTATTTGAGGATAATAATCCGGTAAATGGAGCGATTGACCTCGACGAGCGTTTCATCTCTCATTCCTATATCAACGGCCAGAAGGTACCTTTTGGTGTTAAGTTGTTCGATGCCGCGGGCCAGTATGGTGCTGCAGGTGGTCGAATTGATGAAGACGCCTATGGAAATCCGCTGGGAACCGATTACGACTCGGCTGGAAATATTATCTCAAGCCCGACAGATGACGGCGTTAATGGCTTCGTGCTGACGCCGGATGAGAATGGTTACCTCGTCATCAAACATCTACCCCCGGCAAAATACGGTATTGAAATAACACCTCCGGTTGGGCCCGACCCCAATAGCGGGATGTGGTATCAGACTTCTACTATCGAAGGTTCTCGTACCATTGATGCCTGGGTAAAAGCGAATGAGCCGGAAGTATTCGTAGAATTCGGTCCTCCAGGCACGCATGTGTTTGTTGGCTTCGTACGAGATATGGATTGCATGAGTGGTGTCTCCGGATTCCTTGACGAGCATGATACTCGTGATCCTGATTCAGGCATGATTGTTAGAGCCTTTAATGATTCCTGTGCCGGCGAAGCAGTAACCCCTGGCGGCGCAACAATACACGGACAGATTGTTAATAATCACATGGCTCGCTCGCCCAGTTTTCAGTTTTCAAACAGTACGCCATTTGAAGGATGTCGAGTTGCTATTAACCGAGGTATCGGAGGTAAAACAATTTATTCCGGGCCCTGTGGTGCCGATGCTACATTTGAAATCGATAATATTGAGCCCGGTTCCTATAGTCTTACTATATGGGATGATG
>JAAEOZ010000571.1 GCA_024222685.1 Gammaproteobacteria bacterium
ATCACCATGCGCGGAGTGTTGAATTTTATTTTTGGTGACGTCAGTGGAGGCTCGAAGGCAACCGCCGGATATTATGCAGAAAAGGACTACAACATTTACGAAGTGCCCGGTGATATGAAATTAAACGACTTTGATAACCTGACCAACTTTGGAATTGAAGATCCACGGATGACAACAATCGCAGGTTTTGCATTTCGCCTGCTCGACCGATTGCCGCGTGAAGGTGACCAGGTGGAGAGCGAAGACATCATTATCCAGATTCTGGAAATGGACGATCATCGAATTTCCCGGGTGCGGGTTGCCAAGGGAGTTGATGAAGAAGACTTCAACCGCGGAGAGGGTGTTATCCAGGCTGAAGAAGAAGTCGATCCCCAGGCACAGGATCGTGAAGATATCGATGACATTCCAGAAGATATCGATGATTCAGTGGAGTATGAACCGGAAGAAGTGGCTGACCTGGTGGAGAAAGCGTGATGACCATACTGATGATTGTTGTTGGAATCATAGTCTTACTGTTGGTCAAGGGCTTCTTCTCCGGCTCGGAAATGGCATTGGTAAATTCGGACAAGGTAAAGTTGACCGCCAGGGCAAACCAGGGCCACCGTGGCGCTAAAGAAGTTCTCAAATTATTTAAATCTCCAGACATTATGCTGGGTACTACCCTGGTAGGTACCAATATCGCTACTGTCGCACTCACCACCCTGGTAACCGTTTTATTTATAGACCTGTTTGGCGTAGGTGGAGATTTTTATGCGTTTCTGATATTTACCCCGGTCCTGTTGATCCTGGGCGAGATTGTCCCGAAGAGTATTTTTCAGCAAAAATCTGATGTGGTTGCTCCGATTGCCATCTTCCCATTAAAAATATTTTCGATAATTTTTTACCCGATTATTATTGTCTTTTCACGTATTGCCCGACTTTTCGCGAGGCTGCTTGGCGGCGGGAAAGTTGAACAAAACCTGTTTATGACCCGCGAGCAAATTCGTTCGGTGGTTGAGATGTCCGAAAGAACATCTTCGATAGATGCCTTCGACCGTGGCCGAATTCGCCGGGTAATACGATTCAGTGACACAACCGTTGGCGAAGCGATGATTCCGATATCCGAAGTGACGGCTATTGATCATAATCGCG
>JAAEOZ010000572.1 GCA_024222685.1 Gammaproteobacteria bacterium
ACTAACAATTGCATTGGCGGCATTTTCGTCCTGTTTATAAAATTTTGTCCAGGCGTTAAAACTCGATTCAGCCGCCGACTGCCGTGTTGCACCTTTACCGCGAAATACCCGAGTGATGGTTTGTGATAGCAGCTCAAGATAGGCTTTGGGCTCGATCAGTCCACATCGTGCCAGAGCGAGATCATCGTAATAAGAGGTGATCCCTTCAAACGCCCACAGCAATTCGGTATAAGTCTCGGACTGCAGTTGATAAGGCTGAAAGACCGCAGGCTTTATGCGCTTGACATTCCAGGTATGAAAATACTCATGGCTGCAGAGGCCGAGAAACTCCCGATAACCATCTGTCACTTCAATATCGCCCGACTTTGGCAGACTATCCCTGCTACAGATCAGGCTGGTACTGCTTCGATGCTCAAGGCCGCCATAACCATCCCCCACCACCAGCACCTGGAACTGGTAGTAATCAACCGGGGCGGGCTCGCCGAAAAACCGGATATGGTGCTCGCAGATACGTTGAAGATCGCTTGATAACCTTTCGGTATCGCATTCAAATCTGCCGGTAAGAACAATATCGTGGGGCACACCACAGGCAATAAACTGTAGTTGTATAAACTCGCCCATTTCCACCGGATGATCTATCAGGTCATCATAGTCTTTTGCCTGATAAAGACCGAAGCCGTCATCCTCAGTTTCAACGGTTTCGAGAGTTGTTGCCAGTCGCCATTTGCTGGAACTTTCTACCGCGGGTTTCTCGATCAATATTTCACAAGGTTGTTGAGACTGACCGAGTACTTCGAGAAATACACTAGTGCCATTGTAATAACCATGGGTATGATCCAGATGCGCACCTCGAACCGATAAATCGTGAGCATACACCAGATAATTCATTCTGAGCTCGCCGCTACAGGGCTCGACACGCCAGCTCGACTTATCAATTTGATCGATGGTGAGACGATTGCCCTGGCTGAAAGCGGTGATATCGATCAGATGACGACTGAAGTCACGTATCATGTAACTGCCTGGAATCCAGTTCGGTAGCTGCAGGAATTGACCTGCAGGGTCAGGGCTTTCGATAACGATACTGACATTAAAGTAATGCGTTACCGGATCTCGACTGGTTATGTGATATCGAAGCATTGATCAGCTATAGTTTGAAAAACGCGAAGTGTAACAGCTTTGTTAATTTTCAACTTTGTCTACAATAGATTGCCCAGACCACCAAAACCAGATATCACCCTGAAGGAGTACTAGTACAACCCCTAATTTTTTAAAATTTCTGGGATTAGTTTCTCATACGATACATAACCCTTTATTTGTTCACCATCCTGTTTAAAGATGGCAGGCGTAACCACAGCCCCAATCTCTATAGCCAGTTCATAGCTTTTATCAACAATACTACTATCATCACAATTCCCTGCCG
>JAAEOZ010000573.1 GCA_024222685.1 Gammaproteobacteria bacterium
CGCGTCACCATGCAGGACAACTACTAGATTCGGCTCTGAATTGATACTTAGACTCGAAAAAGCGTACCCAAACAAGCCGTAAGATTTGCTTTGTATCCGCAGCGATTCGCCTTGCGCTGACGATACGGAGGTTTGTCCGCTCACGCTCGTTAGAACAGATAGAACGCTAAACGTAAGAAAAATTATAACCGGTCGTATTCGCATCACTTTCCTCGGATTTATAACGTCTCAAACACCGGAGGCAAAGTCGTTGCGACGAAGGAGCAGCGGTTTTGCCTTCCGTGTGATTTGAATTGTTATATTTTTCCACATAGTTGCATTACCCATCAATAAAAGTGTAACCCAAGGCCAAATTTACACTAGGAAAAGGTACAATCTTACCCAATACAGGGAATGCCGCAAGGGTATGTTAATTTGATTTGTTATGTATTTTATACCATAATTTGGTATATATTGGTATTAAAGAGATAGATTATGGCTAAGAACACAAGTATGACATTGGGGGACCATTTTGATGGTTTTATAGCTGGGCAGATAGATAGTGGCCGCTTTAATTCTGCCAGTGAGGTAGTTAGAGCAGCACTTAGAATGCTTGAGAACAATGAAGCAAAACTTAACACGTTGAGAAAAGCTCTTGATGATGGTGAAAAAAGTGGTATTTCGGATTATGAATACAATGCTTTTATGGTAGAGCTTGATAGTGAAATTAATGAATGATTGCATTTGAACTAACTCGTGAAGCCAAACAGGATTTGAGAAAAATTGCAGCTTACACTGAGAGACAATGGGGAAGAGAGAAACGATATTTGTATATAAAGCAATTTGATGATGAGTTTCATTTTTTAGCAAAAAACCCTTCGATTGGAAAAAAGTGTGATCAAATTAAAACTGGTTATAGGAAGTTTCCTCAAGGGAGTCATATTATTTTTTACCGTGAAGGTACAAAAAGTAATATTTTGATTATTCGTATTCTTCATAAAAATATGGATGTTGAATCAAAGCTGCTAGTGTAGTGTCCTATACTAGTTTTCTCTCACATTAATCGGTAAATCAGAACAGTCCAGCAATAACTCAAGCATCATGATGTTAAAGCTATTTGAATTCGGTTGTCAGTTTTGAAATACTCGATGACTTCGCCTATCAACTCAACAATATCCAGATGAAACCTTTTCTCATTTTACAGTTACGCCCGGAAGACGATACTTCGGATAGTGAGTTCGACGCGATTTTGAAATATGGTGGGTTGAAGGTGGAGGATACTCAGCGTATTCGAATAGAAAAGAACGGCATACCTGATATATCGCTGTCTGACTACTCGGCTATCATCGTTGGCGGCAGTCCATTTGATATCAGCACGCCTGATGCCGATAAGCTGCCTGTTCAGAAGAAGATTGAAAAGGATTTCTCGCGGCTTTTCGACCGCATTATTCCGAATGATTTCCCGTTCCTCGGTGCCTGTTCCGGTTGTGGTTTGCTGGGCTCTTACCTGGATGCACGAATTTCGGGCCAATATGCCGAGCCGGTAAGTTGCGTGATGGTAAAACTCACAGAAGACGGTAAGCAGGACAGTTTATTGCGGGATTTCCCAGAGCGGATAGCCGTATTACTAGGCCACAAGGAAGCCTGTGATCAACTGCCTGCCGGCGCAACTTTGTTGCTACAGGGCGATGTCTGTCCTGTGCAGATGTTTCGTGTTGGTAATAATGTCTATGCGACCCAGTTTCACCCTGAAGGTGATTGCCAGGGTTTTACGCTGCGTATCCGTGCCTACAGAAATCATGGTTATTTCAGGCCAGAACAGGCCGAAGATTTAATTAACGCTGTCTGCCAGGACGATACGCCACTGGCTCGCGAAATTCTGAGACGATTCGTGCAGCGTTACTCGACCTGATCCAGGGGTTGGTCAGTGTCCGGTTTAACATATTGAATCACTCCGAGCCTGATCAGTTCGGCGTGTAATATCATCGCACGATCATTGCAGTCCGGAACTTCGAGCAGCCGTTGTTTGAGGCTGGTGTCAAGCGGTAGCAGGTAGATGAGCTGGTAGAGGGTTGCAACAAAGCCGCTTGATTCAACTTCTTTGTTGCCTTCCTGTGCGCAGATGTGAGCAAGCAACTCCTGCATGTAGGCATATTGCTCGGGTATTTCGATATTATCCGCTTCAGAGATGATGTTGATATTGGCTATGACCAGGCCATTGGTCTGGCAATGGGTATCTATTACCTCAAAACGGTCATGTCCAAGCGCGGTAATGCCAAGCAATCCATCGGCACGTTTTTGCCAGTCAAATATGCTGGCAGTGGTGCCAACCGAACATATTTCAGAATCTGTAGAGGTTTCTTCACCCTGCTGGATTAGCACGACACCGAAGCGACAGTCCCCACGCATACAACTGGCTATCATATCGACATAGCGCGGTTCGAAAATTTTCAATGCCAGCTTATTGCCAGGTAGTAATACAGTCTTTAACGGGAACAACGCTAGTTGAGTCATAATTCAGCTAATCACTTGCCCATCTTGGCGATAGTTGATTATCGATTCCGAGTTGATCGAGTATACGAGCCACTACGAAATTAACCAGATCTTCGACACTGTTTACACCCTGATAAAATCCCGGGCTTGGCGGTAAAATGGTGACACCGATATTTGACAGCTTTAGCATGTTTTCGAGGTGAATACTCGATAGAGGTGTTTCACGCGGCACCAGTATCAGCGGTCTTCTCTCTTTAATAATCACGTCAGCGGCGCGATGGATGAGATTGTCGCTATGACCACTTGCAATGGATGCCAGTGTACCCATGGTGCAGGGGCAGACTACCATCGCATCAGCAACCGACGACCCGCTAGCGGGAGGTGAGGTCCATTGATCCCTCGCATAAACGCTGATCTGCTCAGCCGGGGATTCAAAATATTCTGCCAGTCGCGACTGCATTTTCTGTGCTGTGCCGCCAAGCCTGAGATCCGATTCCATGCCGATAACCACCTGACCGGGCTGTGAACAGAGAAACTGCAAATGTATACCCTGTTGTAAACAGTAGCGCATAAGTGCGATTGAATATGCTACGCCGGAAGCACCTGTCATGGCTATGGTGAGGGTTTGTATTTTCATACCTCGGACAGGGCCTTATCATGATCGATCAGTTTGTCGGTGGCCTGCGACAGCCGAATAATCAGATTTTCGAGGAATATTCGATAATATTGTAATTGAGTATCAACCGGCGCGCGTTCCATCAGGGATGTGCTGACACTCATTAAAGATACGTCGGTTCTGGCCTTAATCGTTGCAACACGTGGGCGCCGGGTCATGAATGCGATTTCCCCAAAGCAGTCACCCTGTTTCATGACGCCGATGACGGTATCCTTTCGGACCACTTCAACCCCGCCCTTGGCGATGATGTAAAACGAAGTTTCCTTTTCGCCTTCGGTGAATATGACTTCTCCCCTGGCAAATTCGAGCCATTCACTGGCATTGACGACATCGGTGATCTGATCATCACTAAATTCCTTAAAGAAATTCAAATAACGCAGGGTTTTCCATTTTGCCTGCATATCAATACGTTCACCAACTTCGCCTAAACGCCCAAAACAATTTCCCAGCGCGCTGGCCAGTGCTTCTGCAGTTTCGAAGCGATCATAAATAATTTTCTGCATTGCTCTTTCAACAATTTTTGCCACATGCTCAGGCACTTCGGGGCTAATTTCCATTATCGGTTGAGGGTCGAGATTACTGATTTTATAGATTAAAGATTCGAGACTGCTGGCTTTAAATGGTGCTTTGCGAGCGAGCAACGCGTACATCACCGCACCTAAAGAATAAACATCGGACTGAAATACCAGACGTTTTTCCTCTGAAAGCTGCTCGGGTGGCATGTACATAGGAGAACCCTGTACTTCGTTATCGTGCCCGTCGAGGCCTACATCGACATGGGCAATGCTGAAATCCATGATTTTGACCTCGCCTTCGGTGCTCAGCATGATATTCCCGGGTTTCAGGTCACGATGAATCACCCCCTGTCGATGTACGTAATCAAGGCCTTTGGCACATTGATAAATCACATCAATAACCTGGCTACAACTTAGTGACTTCTTGCCGGTTATATAGTCCTGTAGCGTTACTCCATCGACAAACTCCATGACGATGTAATTCATATCGCCTTCCTGGCCTGCGTCAAATACGCTGACAACCGCTGGATGTTGCATTTTCCCGGCACTGTAAACTTCTGAGAAAAAAGCTTCGCGTAGTTTCTGTTTGATAGTATCTGAAATATTGTCCTGATAGTGGGCTATTTTAATAGCCACGGTGCGCTGCACGAATGGGTCATATGCTTCGTAAACCACACCCATAGAGCCACGCCCAATACGCCGCTTTATTTCATATTTTGCAATTTTGGTGGGACGCTTTTTCTTCCTGAGTTTCATACTATTACCTGGATTGTAACGCCTGCATCAATCGCTGTTGTATATTTTCAAAGCCGCCATTGCTCATGATGGCGATGGTATCCCCGGGCCGACAATCGAGTGTCAACTGCTGAACCACCTGATCAATATCGGATTTAATACTTATAACTGTAGACGCCGTGCTCTTTATTGCATGAATATCCCACTTCAGCGTGCTATTTTCACATAATAGAACGACATCTGCAGTACTCAACGCCTGTTGTAGCCTGTCTGCGTGTATACCCAGTTTCATGGTATTGGAACGGATGTCGAGAACGGCATACAGCCTGCCCTGTGTTTGATTGCGGAGTGCCTTTAATGTGGCTTCGATAGCTGTTGGATGGTGCGCAAAATCATCGATTATCTGTATTCCGTTAATTTCAGCAATAATTTCCTGTCGTCGTTTTACACCTTTAAACTGTTCAAGTGCCTCGATTGATGTCTGTATAGAAACACCGGCATGCCGCGCTGCGAGTGCGGCAGCGGTAGCATTAAGTGCATTGAAAGTACCGACTTGCTGAAGCTCTAGCCTGTAACTTTGAGCGCTATCATTGTCAAGCAGATGGCTATCCTGCTGGAAACTGAATCCACTACTGGCTTCGCCTGCGGAGAACGCCAGCTGTTCGCTCCAGCAACCCATGTCGAGTACCTGGTTTAGCGCTTCGCAGGCGCCATTGTGAATAATCAAACCATTTGCAGGCATCATACGCAGCAGGTGATGAAACTGTCTCTGGATATCGGCGAGATCGGTAAATATGTCGGCATGATCGAATTCTAGATTATTTAGCACCAAAGTTCGTGGGTGATAATGCACAAATTTCGAACGCTTATCGAATAAAGCGGTATCGTACTCGTCGGCTTCAATCACGAAAAAGGGGCCTTCACCTGAGCGCGCGGACTGTTTGAAGTTCTGAGTCATGCCACCGATCAGGAATCCGGGATTCAGCCCGGCATATTCGAGAATCCAGGCCAGCATGGCTGTGGTGGTGGTTTTACCATGCGTGCCTGCTACGGCCAGCACCCAGCGGTCACATAAAACCTGTTCATATAACCACTGCGGTGCTGATCGATAGGGTAGATCATTATTTAGTATGGTTTCAAACTGGGGATTACCTCGGCTGATCGCGTTACCGACGATATACATGTCAATATCCCCGCGTAAAGCATCAGCGTGGTAGCCTTCGTGGAGTCGGATTCCAGCCTCTTGCAGTTGCGTGCTCATTGGCGGGTAGACCTGCGCATCTGAGCCGTAAACTTCGATTCCGAGTTCACGTGCAAGCAGGGCAATGCCTGCCATGAAGGTACCGCAGATGCCGAGTAAATAAATTTTCAAACTAGTAGAGCCAGAGCACGCTGAATTGATAGATAAGGAAATAGTTAAACGCAATCATAGCCGACATAACGGTGTTTATTTCGAAGCTGCGTTTTATAATCTGAGACATAACTGCCAGGTTCCAGAATACAATTGCCATGGTAACGTATAGTAATTTGCTTTCGATTTCGTTACCGACATCTGCCGACAGCCAGTTGGCAACTGGAATAGAGACTGCGCTAATCACAAAATTGACACCAACCAGTGCGGAAAAGCATTGTGTAAATCGTGGTAACTTTTTCAGCCATTTCAATCCGCCGTAACAGAGTAAAGCCAGTAGCGATATTTCCAGCGCAATCTGCAATAAAACCCGTACATAATTTAACTGCTCATCGACCAGTGTCAAACCTAGCAGACAATAACAGAATATGGTTAATATCAGACAATCCATGCGATACGGCAGTCGTTCAGGACTGGAAGCAAACACACTCATCAAGGTAAAATGCTTAACACAGAATAGCCATTGATTTAAAAGTTGAGTCATAGCCAATAGCGGAATTATTGAACCCGCGCATCATTACTTACTTGGACGAGGAACACAACCTATCGGTGGACAAATACGGAACTCTGTTCAGGCTGGAAATACCTGCCTGATTTCGATCAGCAGTCTAATTTAAAACTGAAAAGACCTGTCGAATCATGGTGAGTTAGTTATAATCAGCGCCAAATTTTTTAAGGTAATTTATCATCACAATGCGTGACACCTCTGCGACTGAATCGACAAGCTTTCAGAGCATCATACAATCCCTGCAAAACTACTGGTCCGAGGCTGGCTGCGTGATTATGCAACCACTGGATATGGAAGTTGGTGCTGGCACTTTTCATCCCGCGACTTTTTTGCGCGCTATCGGACCGGAGCCCTGGCGAGCTGCCTACGTACAACCGAGCCGTCGCCCTGGCGATGGGCGTTACGGAGAAAATCCGAACCGGCTACAGCATTATTTCCAGTTTCAGGTAATACTTAAACCTTCACCCGATGATTTTCAGGAGTTATACCTGGGCTCGCTACGCGATCTTGGCTTCGATACGCTGGTGCATGACATCCGCTTCGTCGAGGACAACTGGGAGTCGCCAACCCTGGGGGCCTGGGGACTGGGTTGGGAAGTCTGGTTAAACGGCATGGAGGTCACCCAGTTCACCTATTTTCAGCAGGTCGGTGGGCTTGAATGTCGTCCGGTGTCCGGTGAAATCACCTACGGCATAGAGCGGTTGGCTATGTATATGCAGGGCATAGATAGCATTTATGATCTGGTATGGAGTCAGGGACCCCATGGCACTGTCACCTATGGCGACATTTATCACCAGAATGAAGTCGAGCAGTCGACTTATAATTTCGAACTCGCCGATACCGATAAGCTGTTTAGCTGGTTCGATAATTGCGAACAGCAATGCAGTGAGCTGATCGAAAACAACTTGCCTCTACCGGCTTACGAACAGGTTATGAAAGCATCGCATGCGTTTAACCTGCTAGATGCCCGCCATGCTATCTCGGTGACGGAAAGGCAACGTTTTATACTGCGTGTGAGGACACTCTCACGTGCGGTTGCGCAGGCTTATTATGAATCTCGGGAGCGTCTTGGTTTTCCGATGTTATCGGAGGCGAATCATGATTAGCGATTGCCTCATTGAAATCGGAACCGAAGAGTTACCACCAAAGGCTTTAAAATCACTTTCAGCAGGCCTCTCCCAGATTCTTGGTAAACTTCTCGAAGATGCCGGGCTTAAATCAGCGGCAAGCGAACAGTTCGCTACGCCGCGTCGACTCGCGGTACTGTTTCGTGATATCCCGCTTCGGCAACCCGACCAGCTTATCGAAAGAAAAGGCCCGGCATTGCAGGCCGCATTTGATCAGCAGGGACAGCCGTCTAAAGCAGCACTGGGATTTGCGCGCTCCTGTGGAGTTGATGTCAGTGAACTGGAGCAGCGAGAAACAGATAAAGGCTGCTGGTTATATTTTGAGAAAAATCAGCCCGGTTTGAGTTTAAAACAGATTTTACCAGACCTGCTTCAGCAGGCCCTGCAACGTTTACCGATAGCAAAGCGCATGCGTTGGGGCAGTGGCACAGAAGAGTTTGTGAGACCGGTTAAATGGCTGGTTATGATGATTGGTGAAGAACTGGTTGAAGGCAGTGCATTCGGTGTTGAATCGTCGACAGCAAGCTATGGGCATAGATTTCATGCACCTGGAAAAGTCGCTATTAGCTCTGCCGGAGAGTACCAGCAAAGCCTGTTGTCGCAGGGCTTTGTAATGGCCAGTTCAGAGCAACGTGAGGACACCATAAGGACTTTAGTCGAAGATAATGCCCGACGACTTGGCGGTATAGCCCACATCGAAGATGAGTTACTGGAAGAGGTCTCAGCCCTGGTCGAGTATCCAACAGCAGTAAGCGGTGAATTTGACGAAGAGTTCCTGCAGGTTCCGCAGGAAGCTCTGGTAATGACGATGCAGGATAATCAAAAATATTTTGCAGTGTTTGATGCGCAGAATAATCTCCTGCCGTATTTTATCACCATCTCTAACATCGATAGTAAAAACCCGGAGGTAGTTGCCAGAGGCAACGAACGGGTTATCAGGCCGCGTTTTGCAGATGCGCGTTTTTTCTTTGAGCAGGATCGCAGACAGCCATTGGCGGCTCTGTCAGGCAGGCTTGATTCTGTTGTCTTTCAGCAACAGCTCGGTAGTATTGGTGACAAAGCCAGAAGAATAAGTACTCTGGCAGAATTCATCGCACAGAAAACTGGCGCGAATACTGAACTGGTGAAGCGTGCAGCACTACTATGCAAATGTGACCTGTTAACCGACATGGTCGGTGAGTTCCCAAAGTTACAGGGCGTCATGGGTCGATATTATGCCCAACATGACGGCGAAGACAACCGGGTCAGTACCGCTATCGAGCAGCATTACTGGCCCAGATTTGCTGGAGACGATTTACCAGAAGATGATATTGCTCAGTGTCTGGCGATAGCCGATCGACTAGACAGCCTGGTCGGGATATTCTCAATTGGCCAGAAACCGAGCGGCGATAAAGACCCCTTTGCTTTACGAAGAGCTGCGTTGGGCGTTGTGCGCCTTTTGATCGAACGCGATATGGCTATTGATCTACGCGAACTTTGCCAGTGTTCTGTCAGCAATTTACCGGATTCAATCTCAGCAGAGAATATAGTAGACGAAGTTATCGACTATGTTTTCGACAGATTAACTGCTTATTATCAGGAGCAGAAAATCGGTGTCGATATTGTAGATGCGGTACTGGCAACCAGGCCGATGGTATTGTCGGACTGCGATCGCCGCATTCGAGCAGTGGCCAGTTTCCAGAATCATGAGTCTGCGGCGGCCCTCGCCGCAGCAAATAAGCGCATTCAGAATATCCTTAAAAAACAGGACCGGCGTGAGCTGTCATCGGTATCAGTGGCACTGTTCTGTGAAAAAGCGGAAGCAGAGCTCCATAAGCAACTCGAATCCGTCAGCGGGCAGGCCAGAGCAATGTTTGGCGAGGGTCGTTATCTTGATGGCCTTGAACAGCTCGCCGAATTACGTCCGGCTGTCGATCAGTTTTTTGATGATGTTATGGTGATGGTAGACGACGACAAAATTAAAAATAATCGCCTTGCCCTGCTGGAGCAGTTAATGGCAACTTTCAGGCAGGTAGCTGATTTCTCCAGAATTCAACCTTAGACAGGATTGATATGAGTTGTTCAAATATAGCAGCAGATCATTTCTATGGCTAAAATGGTGATACTCGACCGCGACGGCGTAATCAATCAGGACTCGGACAGCTATATAAAATCACCCGAGGAGTGGATTGCGATTCCAGGCAGCATCGAAGCCATTTGCCGGCTTAAAAAAGCCGGCTACCTGGTGACTATAGCAACTAATCAGGCTGGTATATCCAGGGGATTATTCAGCGAACAGAAATTGCAGCAAATTCATCAGCAGCTTGAGCACAAACTGGCTATGCGCGGTACCAGAATTGACGGTATTTTCTACTGCCCTCACGGGCCGAGCGACAACTGCAACTGTCGTAAGCCTAAACCGGGATTATTGTTTCAGATTGCAACAGAATTTGACATAAATCTTGGCGAAACCCCCTTCGTTGGCGATAGTATGAGAGACATTCAGGCAGCGGAAATGGCCGGAGCACTGCCTGTATTAGTACGTACAGGCAACGGTGAAGAGGTAATGCGAAGTTATCCAGAGGCTAAAAAACTGCTGGTATATGATGATCTGGCTCATTTTGTTCGAGACAGGTTAAGGAGCCGATAATAGTGTATAAACTCTGGTTGTCGTTTCGCTCAGCTTTGTTCTGGCCGCCGTTCATTCTGGTAATATGTATCACCGCGCCATTATTAAACCTGTTGATCCCCGCCCCGCTAAGCCTGCGCATCGGCCTGATCAGAATCTGGATCAATATCAGTCTTGGATTGCTTAAGTATATCTGTGGATTAAGTTACCGGATTGAAGGCCTGGAGAATATCCCTGAGCATGGCTTTATTGTCATGAGTAAACATAGTTCAACCTGGGAAACTATCGCACTACAGAAGTTTTTCGACCCGATGGTCTGGGTAGTAAAACAGGAACTGACACGCGTACCAGTATTTGGCTGGGGTTTAGTCGCGATGAATGCTATCGCATTGAACCGGGGTACCGGTCGACAAGCCATTAAACAACTCGTCGAGGAAAGCCGTCGGCGAATGGATGAAGGCCGGATTCTGATGCTGTTTCCAGAGGGCACTCGAGTACCACCCGGCGTTCGCAAACCTTTCAAGCATGGCGGTGCCATTGTTTCCGAGAAAACCGGTTATGCGGTACTACCGGTGGCACATAACGCCGGTGAATTCTGGCCGCGCCATAGCTGGATAAAGTGGCCGGGTACCATTCGCATTGTGATCGGTAAACCCATACTACCCGAAGGCAGGAAAGCCGAACAGATTATCGCTGAAGTCGAACAGTGGGTTACCGAAACCTGTGAACGAATTAGCGACCACCGGCAACTCAGTCGCATCGGAATTACTGCCGCAGCCAGACAGGCTGAGGAATAGCATCATCAAATTATTTTCTATAATAATACTGTTGCTGATGCCGATACTACCGGTTGCGGAAGCCGCCTGGACCGGTATTTCCCTGAGTATTGATGAAATCGAAAACGACTGGGCTTTTGCCGACAACATCCGCCTGGCCGATACCACTCGATTGAATTTACATTTTGAGGAGAAGACCCGCAATGGCATTCATGTCGGTGCCAATATCGGGCAATTAACGACGCGCATCAGAAACAAGAGTGGCCCGGCGGATACCGAAAAATTTGATGCCAGTCATATCGGAATATACCTGGGATACCCGGTTTCACTTGGTGAGCATTTTGTTATACATAACCAGATGGGATATCAGTTTCACTCCGGTTCCAGCTCTGCCCCGACAACGGATGAGCAGATCTCCTGGCGTGAAGCCAGTTATCTATTTGGCATTAGCTATCGGTTCAGTGATCTTCGCATCATGCCATTTTTAGTAGCAAGTGACATCAGCGGGGATCTGGAGCGTGCGGATGAAACTGATACATTCGAAAATGACGAGGCGATCAGTACCGGCCTCAGTTTCGATATTTTTGTCGATAGTACTTCTTTTGTCAGGCTAAAATTTAGCAGTGGAACCGGACAGTCATTCAGCCTTCGTTTCGCCCGCGAATTCTAGTACAGACTACATATTCTGTCGGTAGTCCTGCCTGCTTTGCTCGATCGAATTAACCAGTTGATCCACCTTATCCTGATCGTATTCGCGCAGCCCTCCTAACACCATTTTCTTCTGTCCTTTACCGACCTGCTCGCCATTGCAGAGCAGATCGTAGTTGAGCGCGACATCACCACGTTTGCCATAAATGCGGAAGGTGCTATTGCTATGGTTAAGCGATACTGAATCAATATCGAGGGTATCAAGCGAAATGCGCATATGATCGTAAATCACCAGGGGGCGCTCGGTATTAATCATCGTGTTGTGCTCTTCCATCAACGGCACCAGTACGTGTGGAAAAGTATGGCCGGAAAACTCGACACACCGGGTAATCAGAGATTCTATTAATCGTGAGTCACGACTGCGATCACCATTGCAGGAAATATCCAGGTACTTCTTGTCGTTCTGATCGTAAATTGAAATCTCGCGGGCATCGACTTCAGGTAGAACAAGTACATCATCGTCGCTCACCATACCTGAAAAGGAAAATCCCATAGTCTGACGCAGCCCGTAATGGTGGATCATAACCGCAAACAGAAGATCGCCGGGAACACAGAACCTGGTGGCATGGACATCGTGTAGCTGATTAAAATCACCGGCCACAGCTTTGGCGAACCTGCTGGCCTGCTCACGAGTGAAAGACAACTTTGTACCATCAAGCTGGTAGTAATTTTCTAGATTCATACGCTAAACTAGGCTTTGTTGTTGGCGCTATGTTAACCTATTTTCTCCAGCATTTCTGAAACTCTTAGTTGAATCATAACCTTAACCAGTGTTGAAATTTACCAATCTCGCCCTGCGCCGTGGCGCTCAACTATTGTTTGAAGGCGTTAACTTCACCATACACCCGGGACAGAAAACTGGTCTGACAGGTGCCAATGGCTGCGGCAAGTCTTCGTTATTTTCGTTAATACGCGGCGATTTATCAGCCGATAGCGGTGATTTTTCGAAGCCTTCGCAGTGGCAGATCGCTGAGGTAGCCCAGGAAACACAGTTAACCGCGCAAAAGGCAATAAACTTTGTTATCGATGGTGATGCCGAGTTGCGCCAGGTTCAGCACCGGCTTTCGCAGGCGGAACAAAGTCATGACGCAAATATCATTGCCTCCTGCCATGTTCGGCTCGAGGAAATCGATGGTTATCACGCCTATAGTCGAGCGGCGAAACTGCTCTCGGGCCTCGGTTTCAACGACCATGATATCGAAAACTCACTGGCAGCGTTTTCCGGTGGCTGGATTATGCGTCTCAACCTGGCGCGCGCGTTGATGTGCCGGTCAGATTTATTGCTGCTGGATGAGCCGACTAATCATCTCGACCTCGATGCTGTTATCTGGCTCGAGCAATGGTTGAAACATTACCGGGGAACCTTACTACTCATTTCGCATGATCGAGATTTTCTCGATTCGGTGGTTGGACAGATTGCTCATGTCGAGCAGCAGGGCATTCATTTATATACCGGCAACTACTCATCTTTTGAGCGCCAGCGTGCCGAACGACTGGCTCAGCAACAGTCTGGTTATGTCAAACAGCAACAGACCATAGCCCACATGCAGCAATTCATCGACCGCTTCAAAGCCAAGGCAACCAAGGCAAAACAGGCACAGAGCCGAATGAAGGCCCTCGAACGTATGCAGTTGATTGCACCCGCGCACATCGATTCTCCGTTTCGGTTTGAGTTTAAACCACCCAGGACAATGCCGACCTCACTGTTAAGAATCGATGATGGTTCGGTTGGCTACGGTGAAATCACGGTATTACAGAATATTAATTTTTCACTGATACCGGGCGAGCGCATCGGCCTGCTGGGCTTAAACGGTGCAGGCAAATCAACTTTTATCAAACTGCTGGCGGCAGAGCTAAATCTACAAAGCGGCCAGTTCAACCGATCAAAAGATTTAAAAGTGGGTTATTTCGCACAGCATCAGGTAGAGCAACTCGATGCAGACGCCAGTGCATTTCTCACTATGCAGCGCCTGGACGATAAACTCAGCGAACGCCAGATAAGAACCTATCTAGGCGGATTCAATTTCAGCAATGACAAAGTGCTGCAGAAAGTGGGTTCGTTCTCCGGTGGGGAAAAGGCGCGTCTGGTGCTGGCCCTGATTATCTGGCAAAACCCGAATCTGATATTACTCGATGAACCGACCAATCATCTCGACCTCGAAATGCGACTGGCATTGAATCAGGCTCTACAGGGATTCGAGGGCAGCGTCATACTGGTGTCGCATGATCGCCACCTGTTACGATCGGTCAGCGATGATTTATGGTTGATCGATGATGGGGCCCTGACTCGATTTAATGATGATATCGATGCCTATCCACGCTGGTTGGCCAATAAGAAATCAGGCAAGGTGAATAGCGAACAATTACTGGAAAGCCGAAGTACAAACAGCCGTAAAGAAGATAAACAAAATAAAGCGGAGCAGCGAAAACTACAGGCACCACAGATAAAACGCCTAAAGCGCATCGAGCGCGCGATTGAGAAACTCAGTCAGCAAAAAAAGGCGTTAGAGACCAGTCTGGCACAACCATCGATTTATCAGGCCGACAATAAATCAGAGCTTACAGAAATGTTGACTCAACAGGCAATAGTACATAAAGACCTGCAACAACTTGAGGAGGAATGGTTTGAGTTAAGTGAGGCGCTTGAAAATTAGTGATACATAGTGCATAACGACAGATTGAAAAAGTGCATGCCTGGCGGTCCTGTCCAGTCCGCGTTGTGCCGCCATGCTACTGGCCAGCTATCGGTAAAACAGATGTGGCAGGTAAAGTGAAATAGCCGGAATCAGGGTTATCAATGCCAGACGAATAATATCTGCAATCCAGAATGGTGTCACACCACGAAAAATCGTCGTGGTTTTAACATCCCTTAGTACTCCGCTGAGCACGAATACATTCAGTCCTACCGGTGGTGTTATCAGGCTGATTTCGGTGACCACGACGACGACAATGCCGAACCAGACCAGGTCAAATCCGAGACTCTCGACCACCGGGTAGAATATCGGTACGGTCAACAGCAGCATCGACAGGCTCTCAAAAACACAACCCAGTACGATATAAATTGCCAGCATAATCAAAATAACGGTCATTGCAGACACGTTATAGCCAGTAATCAGGGACAATAACTGGTCGGGTAATCCGGCACGATTGACAAAATTGGAGAATATCAACGCCCCGATAACAACCATAAACAACGATGAAGTGGTATGCGCGGTTTCATACAACACCTGAAAACAGCTTTTCAGTGTCAGCGAACGTCGCAACAACGCAATCACAAAGGCACCTGCGGCACCGATGCCGGCTGCCTCGGTAGGCGTAAATATACCCCCGTAAATGCCGCCCATGACGATGCCGAATAACAGCAATATGCCCCATACACCTTTAAGCGCTGAGAGGCGTTCCCGCCCACCGACTTTTTCACCGCGCGGACCGGATTCGGGTTTACGCCAGACGGTCCAGGAAACGGCACCGAGATATAGCAGTACACCAAGCAGTCCTGGTAGAAAACCGGCGGCGAACAATTCACGAATACTCTGCTCAGACATGATGCCGTAGATCACCAGGATAACGCTGGGAGGAATTAGAATCCCCAGAGTGCCTCCGGCAGCAATCGACGCCGTTGCCAGTGAATCGCTGTAACCGTATTTACGCATCGCCGGCATGGAAACTTTTGCCATGGTTGCGGCTGTCGCCAGGCTGGAACCGCAAATCGCCGAAAAACCACCGCAGGCGACCACCGTGGCCATCGACAGGCCGCCTCTAAGGTGGCCGAGAAACGAATAAGAAGCCTTGTAGAGTTCCTGTGACAGACCTGCTCGGGTGACCAGATTGCCCATCAGGATAAACAGCGGAATAACGGATAAACCATAGTCCTGCGAAGTGTCAATGACACGCCGCGCCGCCATCGATAATGCCGCAACCCAGTTGAAATCGATTAATATCAGAAAGCCGAAGAAGCCGACAAAACCCATCGCAAAACTGATCGGGGTTCTAAGAAAAATCAGCAACAGCAGGCTGGCAAAACCGATAATTGAAGCTGTCATAAAGCTAACTACAGCAACGCTCTGGATTTTTCAGGAATGTGATAAGCCTTTATCGCCCGATATACACCGAGGGTCACCACGGCCAGGGCGGCCAACCAGCACATTACTGCAAAAAACAGAATAGGCAAGCCTGCTGGAATTGCAAGAAATTCCGTGATTTCACCATACGCGTTGGCCCGTGCTCCCAGCACATAAATTCGCTGGCCTAGAAACGCCAGAGCTACGCCAAGCGCAAGGTTTATTATAATAGTACGTAGCATATTAATTTTAGGTGAGAACAGGTGGTCGAGTATATCGACAACGATGTGTTCATTACGCCAGGAAACAACCGGGAAAACAGAAAAAATCACGATGCCGACGGCAATTTCAGTCAACTCGGTGGAACCGGTTAAAGGACTGTTAAACAGGTATCGACCAAACACATCAATACAGGTTACCAGCATCAGCGACAACAGGGTTAGTGCTGCTATGCCATGTAAAAAAAGGACCAACCAGCGGATTGGTCCTTTTTCAGTTTGCTGATTCAGATCAGACAAAGCCGTTTCTTGCGACTAATAACTGCGGGCTACCGAACGCAGTTCCTTCAGGGCAGTTTCAGCATTAATCCCCATGTCTTTGACAGTGTTGAGCCATTCGCCATCCATATCTGCAGTCATTGCATCAAATTCGCTGAGAACCGATGCCGGTGCATCCATTATAGTATTGCCAGCGGCACGGGCGTCGGCTTCACCGACGATAACATCTTCGCCCCAGAATTTTCCGGCCATAGCACTCAGTTTTTCACCTGAAACTGACATGATCGCATCACTATCTTTTTTACTCAATGAAGCCAGAAAATCCGGATTGATGAATACACCAAAGCTACCCAGATACATGCCATTCGGGAATTTCATTGTAAAAGGCGCGACCTCTTTAAGACGCAGTGTTCGTTTTTCACCCATCGGCATGAAAACACCGTCGGCAACGCCCTGTGACAGAATTTCGTATACCTTGGATCCCGGAGCAGCTACGCCTTTGACCCCCATGCGATTGGCAATTTCAGTTTGCACACCACCACCAATTCGAATCTTCTTGCCCTGCATGTCTTTCAGGCTGCTAATCGGTTCACGTAGGTGTATCTGGCCGGGACCATGGGTAAATAATGCTCCCAGCACAACGCCTTTGTGTTCCCCGGCTTTGGCTAGAAACTTGTTGTGAATTCGCCAATGTGCAGCAGAAGCGGCCTCGGCACCGGCACCCAGTCCTGGCAGTTCTACTATTTTGGTGGTTTTGAAGCGACCAGGAAAATAGCCGTGAAAAGTCCATGCTGCATCAAAAACACCGTCCTGAACGTTATCTAGCATGGCTTTCGGGTGACCGCCCGGGTATTCAATCTTGAGCGTGACCCGGCCTTCGGTAGCTTCACTGATCCACTTACCCCAGGTGGGCAGTACATCCTTGTTCATCGTGTGTTTCGGCGGTAACCACGAGCCTACGCGCATTTCCTTGGCGGCAAAGGACTGGCTCGGCATCGCTATAAATGATGCGGCGATCAGTGAATAAAACAACTTTTGCATTGATTTCATGTACAACAATCTCCTCTGTTTAATAATTATAAAATGCTGGGTTTATCGTCTCGGACGTTATATCGAGAAACAGGATGATATATAATTTAGGTACACAATGAAATTATTGTATCAATTCAGATCTCAAACAAATGCCGCGACGCTCAAAATTGTCGGCACTACGCTTAGCTGCTTTTAGCCAGCTCCTTTAAATCTGTAGCGGGATCAGCAACCACCTCAGGTGCTGGATTAATCCCTGCATCAATAATCTTTCGGCCAAACGCATAAGCCCTGGGATCATTCATCGCGTCAACAGCTAGTAGCATTTCATCGCGGTAATACCAGATCGACTGGCTATCTTCTCTGGCACCGGGTCGAACAACAGTTTTGTTAAAGCCATTATTCAATCCGGCAATTTGTAGTTTACAGTCATACTGATCCGACCAGAACCAGGGTAACGAGTGGTACTGGAGATTTTCGCCAGCGAGAACACGGGCAATCAAATCGCCCTGATCGGAGGCGTTCTGAACCGATTCCAGGCGTATACGAGAGCCATTACGGACAAAGCTACAGCAGTCGCCTGCAGAGTAGATATTCGGGTCCGAAGTCTGACAGCTCGGGCTCACCGAAATGCCATTGTCACAATCGAGACCGGCTGCCTCTGCGAGCTCGCTATTCGGGCTACTGCCAATACCGACCAGTACCAGATCGGCATCGATTATTTCACCGTCGATGAGTTCGGCGCCAGCAACCTTGCCATCGCGCTCGATTAGCCGATTCATACGAACCGATTCGCGTAGATCGACACCCTGCGCCTGATGTAACCGACGAAAATAATCGGAGGTTTGCTCGGCAGCGACACGCTGCAAAATTCGATCGGCTATTTCCAGCAGGGTGACTTCGAGCCCTAGTAATCGGGCCACAGCGGCGGCTTCGAGACCGATATAACCGCCGCCTATAATGAGCAATTTTCGCCCTGCCTGAAACTCTGGCGCCATTTTGTCGATATCAGCCATGTTACGCAGGGTAAACACGCCATTCAGATTGCCACCTGCAGAATCGGGCAGGTTAGCTGCTCGTGAGCCCGTGCAAAGCAGTAACTTGCTATAGCCAATCGAGCCCTCATCGATAACAATCTGTTTTGAAGCAGGGTTGATCGATTTTACCCGGGTATCGAAACGAGTATCGACGTTGTGGTCCGCGTACCATTGCTCCGGTCGTATAAACAGTCTTTCGCGTGCAAGTTCTCCGAGCAGGTACTTCTTTGATAAAGGCGGGCGTTGATATGGTGGTAATGGTTCCTCACCGATGAGCAGCAAAGGCGTTTCGCTACCCAGCGCAACATGGCGGGAAATAAAAGAAGCCGCGGCCTGACCGGCACCGACAATGACAGTAGCGTCACTCACAGGATGTTTCCTCAGGAATGAATTATTCGGGTTCGGGTACCCTCAGAATCAGGCCGTCGAGTTCGGGTGAAGCAACAATCTGACAGCTTAATCGGCTATTGGCCTGGCGTTCTACGTCGGTCATTTCCAGCATGGTACCCTCGATATCATCCACTCCACCGGTCTTAGACAACCATGCATCGTCGACGAAAACATGGCAGGTCGCGCAGGAAAGACAACCACCACACTCACCTTCGATATGCGGCACATTATTCGCTATTGCGGCTTCCATCAAGTTGAGGCCGTCTTTAACGTCGACGCTAATTTCGTTGCCGTCCTCGGTTATCCAGGTAATGTTTGCCATAAAGCTTTAAGACCGTTTGTGGAATTCGAAAATCGCGTAATGTAACGGTTTTTCTCCGGATTGTCTTTAGTTTGAAGTTAGAAAGGCGGCCTTTTCATAAAATGTATAAACAGGACGTAGTAGTATTCTATTGCCGCCATATATTCCAGATATTGTGAAAATATGCCGTGGATAGTATTCAACATTAGGAGCATCATTCAGGTTCGGTCACTTGCTGATGCGAAAGGTCTGTATGCCAGAAATGCGAGTTTTTACTACCCGTCAAAAAAATATAGTTAAGGCCTGTCACCTGATCGCCCTGGTATTTTATCCGGCAATCGTCAATGCCAGTTTTAGCGGTCCAACAACAGCCAACCGGATGATCAAAGGTTCAAGCTGGGAAGCTGTATCTGAAATGGTATTACTAGGATTACTGGTGGCGTACCCACTACTAATGTGGACAATTTTGGCTATTGTTGCGAAAGTTAAAAACTGGGGGTGGAAGTGTTTTTTTAAATGGTTTTATAAATCGCTATTAATTGCATTCGGAGCTGTCTTACTCGCAATAATTGAGTTCATCTTCATTATCATAAGCTCTATTATGTTTATCAATTTCCCACCTTTAATATATTATCTCATTCTAATCGGCTATTTGATAATTATGTCGTACAGGCTTGTCATCAGGGCAATTGAAACGGAACCCGCAGTGGGAAATTCCATACAATCCTGATTACTCAATATTTTGGTTCGATGCATTGGCGATAATCGGCTATCCAGTCGATTAATGCGTACCCATTTTGTCTAAATTCTTCGCGAGTCATTTAACGGCTCGGTTACAGGTTTGAATATTTACAATTTCAGGTATGGTGTCGACCTTGGTCATTCATAATAAACAGTTTTATAGAGAGAAAAGCACGTGAACAAACCTGTTAAAGTCGCCATTCTTGATTCGGTAGAGCAAAAATACTGGGTCAGTGACGAGGGTCGCACCGATTCGCAGAAATTTATAGATCTGTTATCCCCTAACAATGCTTCGGCTGAATTCGATGTATTTTATGTAACCGAAAACCAGTTTCCGGCTTCGCTTAAGCATTACGACTGCGTGCTGTTAACAGGAAGCCCTGCCAGCGTACACCACGATTTTGACTGGATTGGGAACTTATCCAGTTTGATTCAACAGGCAGATCAACAGAATAAACCTGTAGTCGCCTCATGCTTCGGACATCAGCTAGTGGCGAAAACATACGGCGGTAAAGTCGGCTTTAATGAAAATGGCTGGATGATCGGAAACTATAAACTGACGATTTCCAGGCGCTATGACTGGATGCCGTCTGCAATTTCTGAAACCGGTTTGTATCATTTTAACCAGGAGCGCGTGACCGCTTTACCCGAGGCGGCAATCAGTTTTGCATCGAGCGAAGACTACGCCGATTTCGCTTATACCATAGGCGATAATATTTTATGCGTACAGGGCCATCCCGAACAGCCACAGCGCTCTATGAATAACTTTCTCAGTTCGATGGAAGACATCTTCGATCAGGAAGCTTTATCAAAGGCACGCAGTAAAATAAATGATACTCAGCCCGATTCGGATATCTGGGGTGACTGGATGATGCGATTTATGACTCGATAATTTCTAGCTGGATAATCTGTGGTTAACAACCAAACTCAAATTGAAAATGCCGTTAGTCGGCTCGACCAGCAGGTTACGATTTGCGGAGCCTAGCCATCTGTCAGTGAAGCCCAGGAATCAGCATCATAACAGTTTGGAGGGGACTAGCGATCTCCGCAGGCTCATGCTTTTACTCAGCTTTTTTGTTTTGCCTCGATATTAGCATTTTTGCATTGAGCACATACATTTTTTGGCCATTGACGATATCGGCGTTAAGTCATAAAGTTTAACCAGCCGGGATAACCAGACCTGGTTATTCCGGGCCGGAAAACTAATCATAAACTGGAGGCTACACATGAAAATTTCTCTATACACTATGCTGTCTACTTTTGTGTTAATGCTGTTAACGACATTGGCAGTACAGGCTGCGGGGGGTCACCCGATGGGCTTTTTCGTCACCAGTAAAGGGATCGGTAATGGTGCTGATCTGGGTGGACTTGCGGGCGCAGACGCACACTGCACAAGCCTGGCTACCGCGGTCGGCTCAAAAGGCCGAACCTGGCGGGCCTATCTGAGCACCCAGTCGCCTGATGGCAAGAAGCGAGGTAAATCAGCCAGAGACCGCATCGGCATCGGGCCCTGGTATAACGCGCATGGCGAACTGATTGCCAGTGATCTCGATGACCTGCATATCAGTCCAAATATCGTTAAACGTACCGCAGTCGATGAAAACGGTAATAGCGTCAAAGGACGCGGCGACAAACCCAATGAGCATGACATCCTGACTGGATCGAAGAATGACGGCACGGCTTATTTCCCCTGGGAAAAAGGCGATCATACCTGCGGTAACTGGACCAGTTCTACCGATGGAGAAGGCAGTGCACAGGTCGGCCATCATGACCGCCACGGTGGTGGCAATACTTCCTGGAATTCGGCCCATGGTTCGCGCGGCTGTAGTCAGGCTAATTTGAAAGGCACAGGTGGTGCGGGCTTATTGTTTTGTTTCGCAGCGGACTAAACACTTCAGATCAACCAGGGGTAAGACCTGCTGCTGTCAACTTCAGTTTGGTGGCAGCAGGCTTTGTCCATTAGAAACATGAAACAGCTCTCTCTGGCATCCGGGCATCAAATTCCGGTCTTTGGCATCGGCAGCTGGCGCATGGGGGAACAACAGGCAAAGTTTAATCAGGAAGTCAGTGTCATTCGAGCTGCGATTGATATGGGAATCACGCTGATCGATAGCGCCGAGATGTATGGCGAGGGTGGCGCGGAAATAGTGATCGGCGAAGCGATACAGGGTCGCCGCGATAATCTCTATCTGGTGAGTAAATTCTTCCCGCAGAATGCCGGCCATGACGATGTAATCCAGGCCTGCGAGCGTAGCCTGCGTCGCTTGAACTGTGATTATCTCGATTTGTATCTGTACCATTGGCCGGGCAATGTGCCGATGTCAGAAACCTTTGATGCCTTACACAGCCTGCAGGATAATGGCAAGATTCGCGATTTCGGTGTGAGTAATTTCGATCTCGAAGACCTCAGGGATATACCTGCGGGCGATCAGTCTAAACTGGGATGCAACCAGATATTCTATAACCTCAAACACCGAGAAGTGGAATGGGTAGTTGCCGACTGGTGCAGGCAATACTCGGTTCCATTAATGGCTTATTCACCGCTGGACCAGGCAAGTTCGCTACTGCAATCGCCGCTACTGGCTAATATTGCGTTAAGACATGAGGCCAGCCCAGCGCAAATAGCGCTCGCCTGGTTGTTACATCAGCCCGATACTGTGGTGATACCCAAATCCGTAAAGGTGGAGCGCATTAAGGAAAATCTGGCTGCGATTGAAATTCAGTTAAAACGGGAAGAACTTAAAGAGTTAGACCAGGCTTTCCCCTCACCGCATGGTCCGGTGAGGCTCAGTATGCGTTAAGAATTAGAGCTGGCTTCAGGAAAACGCCTGACCAGGTCTAATTCCAACTGCTTTTAAGATAATCGCCAGTGGGCAAAAACCAGTGATTGATGCCTGCAGTAAATTGGCACCGACAAATGCTGTTAAATAAAGCCAGTAAACATGATGTAGCTGCGATAAAACCAGGCTAAGCAGGATTACAGTGCCAGCAAACATCAGAACAATACGATCGATTGACATAATTTTGTCTCTAATTGAATAAGAATATTTAGTATATTATTAATTACTAATATTTACAACATCCACAATATACAGCGATTATGGTTTCCAGCTGAATTTTATCGCCGAGGGCTATTTTTAGACAAATCTGAAGTTGTTCTTGCCACTATTTTTTACTGCATACATAGTCGTATCCGCATTTCGAATCAACTCTTTGGTAGTAGAACCGTTTTGCGGATAAAGTGCTATGCCGATGCTGGAACTGATTGAGACACTTATATTCTCTAATTCGATGGGTTCTGCAATTCGATTAATCAGGTTCGCAGCAATTCTTTCAACAATCTTGATATCTGGCAGACTGGACAAAATGATTAGAAACTCATCGCCACCTATACGGGCTACGGTATCAGTTTCACGTATCTCGATCTGTATTCGTTTCGCCGTTCGTTTCAAAACTTCATCACCTAACTCATGTCCGTAAGAGTCGTTAATCGCTTTGAACCCGTCAAGATCAAGAAACATCACGGCGGCCAGTTGTTTATTTCGCTGCGCATCGATAATCGAACGTTCGAGCCTGTCCTTACATAATCGCAGGCTCGGTAATCCGGTTAAAGCATCGTGATTTGCGAGAAAATTGAGTCGAGAAGTGACCGCTTCACGTTCGATAATTTCAGATTGCAGTTGCTTAATCGTGTTGGCAAGCTCGTTGGTTCGGTCTGCAACCTGTTGCTCCAGAGAGGATTTTGCTCTGATAATTTCCTGCTCGTATTTAATGCGTTCGGTGATATCCTGAATAACGCCGATTGTCTGGGCCACCCGGTTTCCTTTTTTCCGATAGGCTCGAGTCAATTCCCGTATCCAGCGTACTTCTCCATCAGCACGATGTATTCGAAACTCAATCACGCAGTCGCGACCGCTTTCCATATACCGCCGGTATTCCTGTTCTACCATTGCTCTGTCGTCTTTATGGATATCGGCTAATTCATCTTCAAGATTCCTCACATCTGAGAGAAAGGCTTCGCTGGTAGTACCATAAATCCGGGCATAGCCTTCGCTGATATGTAGATGAGCTTCGCTGATCTCATCATAAATAAAGTGACCAATGTCGGTAATCGATTCGGCCTGTCGGGATAATTCATCTCGATAGGCCAGCTCGCGTTCGTGTTTAAATTGTGACGTAACATCCTGCAGCAGGCCGAACACACTCAACTCTTCTCCCTGTTCATCCCGAATAATGATGCCATACTCACGAACATGCTTTATTACGCCGCTTTTTAGTAGCAGGCGATAGTCTGTATCGAGTGATTTGTTTACTCTAAGTGCAGCAGAATTCGCTTTATAGACTTGCCGATCTTCGGGGTGAACGCAGGCAAGCATATTTTCCCAGCTGCTCAGCGAGTTTATTGCCTGTTCGATGGTCATATCGAAAATACCAGCAAATTCTGCTGAGCATGACACCAGTCGTTCGTGTTTAAAATTCCATTGATAATGGCCTATTTTAGCAATACGCTCGGTCGCCTCCAGCAAAGCCTCACGACGACGAAAGCCTGTTAGTTCTTTTTCGGGGGTAGAACTCTCTGAAGTTGAAACTGTTAGCTTGGCCACGTTGAGTTTTCTATTAAAGAACCTCTGGGACAGTCCAGGTTGAGGTTGATATTTTTTTATTAGGAAAAGTATAGACGCTAGATTGTTTTTGTCCACGCTGCCTACTAACCGGGAATTTGTTATGCTTTCCGGTATTCCAGGATTGATATGAATAGTAATGAGCCAGCAAGATCGCAGTAAATGGAATAAACGATACGCCGAAGATAGTTACAGCAAAGCTAACCCGATTACATTGCTGGAAGACTGGATCGAGGAAATACCAACAGGTAAAGCGCTTGATGTAGCCTGCGGTGCGGGTCGTAACGCAATATTTATGGCTCAGGCCGGTTTTCAGGTTGATGCCATAGATATTTCCACTGAAGGCTTAAACAAAGCCCGGTTAAGTGCTTCCAGCCAGGGCTTTGATATCAACTGGATAGAGCACGATTTTGATCAGGACTACGATTTTGAAACTGACTATAAACTGATTATTGTTCTGTGCTACGTCAATCTGCCACTGATCAGTAGACTTTGTGAATGTCTGGCACCAGGAGGCTATTTACTTTGTGAAGAACATTTAGTCACAGAGCGGGAAGTGACAGGCCCGACCAGTTCCAGCTATCGCGTTGCATCTGGCCAACTTCGTGATGCGGTCTCAGGGCTCAGCATTTTAATGTACCAGGAATCGCTTGAAACTAATGATGAAGGAGAGCAGGTTGCAAGTGCGCGGGTAGTAGCAAGAAGCAACAAATGCCTGCTTGGCTAGTTCGTTTTCAATCGATGCGCATCGAAAAACTCCCAGATCGATTGCGAGATATCCGGTGCATCGGTATAACTGAAATCACCAGGTTTGCCGCCATACCAGCCGTGGCCCGGACCACTCAAAAACAATGTCTCTATCATCGAATTATTATTGCCATTGAGATATTGGGTTAATTGCCAGTCGGTATTTCCAGCTCTACCCTGCTCGGTCTGAGTTCGACCTTTGAGATTGATACCAAAACATTGCGCCCAGCTGTCACGCAGATTTCTGGCCGATTGAATATCGACGGTCTGATCATTCTGTGAATGTATTATTTTCAGCGGCACAGCACGCGGATCACTACCTAACTCACTTTGCATTGCGGCTACGATGGATTTTATCGGCCTGTTGCGCGGCCTGCGATTGAAAAGATGTCTGACGGCTTCGACTCGCTCTGTATAAGCTAAGCCTGCAACTGCAGCACCCGAGGCTATTCTATCTGCATGAGCAACCAGCATAGCGACCGTCATGGCTGCACCCGAAGACAGACCCGTGACATGAATACGTTGCTCATCTATGTTGTGGTGATTACGGATTTCTTCGATGATTTGCCAGAGATCTTCTACTTCTCCTGCACCGCGATGAATCTCACGATCAAACCACCAGCCCCAGCAGTTGATTATCCGAAAGCCGCTATAACTGGTGACAAAAGGATAGGCGACGATAAAACCAGATTTATCCGCTATCTCATTAAAGCCGGATATGCGCTCTATCTCTTCGTTGTCCTGCTTACAACCGTGTAGCACCAGTACCAGTGGCAGCGGGCTTAGCCCGCCAGCTTTGGACGGAACATGTACGCGATATCGACGCATACGGGAACCAGCATAGTTTCGGGAGCGAAATGTGTACTGAATGTCACCGCTGGGTAACATCCGCCTGCGTTTGAAGAAAGAACCAATACGCTGTTTAAAATTATAGTAAAATTTCTTTGTGAAGGCAGACAGGCTGTCGAGAAAAGGCATAATAATTTTCTATGGTGGATTATCCACCACCCATAGACAGGATGGTGGCGGGTCGGATCAAAAGGAAGCGTAGTTTACATCTAAAGCAGGACAAATACCGGCCTGGCGAGAAATGGGAAATAGATCACATGATAATTTAGCGACCATGATATTGTCGGGGCTGACAATTTGAGCTTTGTGTCATCTGTACCAGAAATGAAAGATAACGTGAAATCAGCAAAACCAATATTGATTCTATGCAGCGCTGTGCTGCTGGGTCTATTTCCAGCCGTGATGCTCTATGCGCAGGGTACTCCTCCGACAATCAATCAGTGCCGGAGAGCCTGGGTGCTGACCACGACCCAGGAGATGAATTTCGGCGGCTTCGCGGTCGAAGCTGGCGCTGCCAATATCACCATGAACAGCTTTGGCGGATTAACACCAACTGGATTGATAAGTCTGTCGAGCTCGATTCCGGCTACGACCTGGGTTATAAATGTAGACAATACGCGGGACGCCTTTTGCGCCACCTACGGCTTTACGCTGGATTGGCGCAGGACACCGCAGGCACTGAGGGGACCAGGATCAAATATTCCACTTAACAATGTGCTCGTTTCGATTCCGGCCTATGGTCTGAACGGCGTCCTCCTGCCGCAAACAATTGCACCCAACCCGGGTAATACTGTTCCATTCACGATAACGCTTTTTGGCGAGATTACGGTTGCCAGTCCGCAAACGTCCGGTGAATACTCGCGTCGGCAGGTGTTCGAGTTTACCCAGGACACCCGTTCGAGACGTGCCAGGGCCGATGTGTTTGCGACATCGATTGTTCCGCTTAGCATCAGCGAAACCGTACCGATGGATTTCGGCATGCTCGCCGGGGGATCGCTTCCCGGCACAGTTATACTCGATACCGGCAACGGACGTACCGCTACCGGGGATGGGCAGATTCTGTCGGCGAGCGTTGGAAATGCGGCGGCGTTCGAAATTTCGGGAGAGCCCAACCAGCTCTATTCGATATCTTACAGCAACGGAATCCTCTCAAACGGCAGCGGCCAGCTGCTAAGCCTTACTTCGTTCACCGATAACAGTCTGGGCACGATACCAGCAGTCGGCATGGAAACTTTTCAGGTCGGAGCGACGATAAGTATTGGCTCAAATCAGCCAGCGGGGGTGTATTCCACGTCCTCCGGTGGTGGTGTGCCCTACACAATTACTATCAACTATAACTAAACAATGTTAAGCCCATCACATAAAATAGATACATGTTTTGGCATAAGTTCACTGCTATGTTTGAATTAAATTCAACCAGAGTTGACATAGGCAAGATTAATTTGGGCTTTCTATACAGCTGGGAAAGGTATCTGTGTCGTTGCTGCCGGTTGTTATTGGTAATTGTTGTGAGTATCCCTGTGCCAGTGCTGGCCGCTTCTGATACAGCCTCTATTGCCGCTAGCATTGTTGTGACTATCACGCTAACCAATCGAAGCGATATGGCTTTTGGTGATATTTCATCGAGCAATACGCCGGGAACTGTAGTATTAAGTCCAGGCGGCTCAAGGGAAACCAGCGGCGGGGCGAATATTAACTCGACTGTAGCTAGCGGAGCAGCTGTATTCGATGTAGGAGGCCTTTCGAATTCGACTTATTCGATCACATTACCGGAAACGGTAGTATTGAACGAAGCAGGTGGCGACAACATGGTGGTGGACAATTTTGCCAGTATCCCGAATGCCACCGGTTTAACCAATGCAGGCGGCCAACAAAGCCTGTTTATAGGAGCGACTTTGAATGTTGGCGGAAATCAGGCGTTTGGTTCCTATACAGGCACCATGTCGGTAACAATTGGGTATAACTGATGTGGATATTATAAAAGTTTACTTTTCAATTGAAAAACTAGTTATTATACTCATAGTATCAATGAGTTATTGGCATTAGTTAAAGCAAGTTTTAAATTAAAATATACTATACGGAGTACATGATGAAAAAGCAGAGTAAGTTGTTCAAAGCAGGCATGATGACTGTAGTAGCCGGTATGATCGGTACTACCGCAAATGCAGACGTGGTAGATGGCTCGGCAGTAGCCAACCTGGTAGCGCCGTTGTCAATTGTTGAAAATATTCCAATGAACTTTGGTACGCTTTCCGGTGGACCTGCGCTAGGTACCGTAATCCTGACAACTGCCGGTGCACGCACTACCACAGGCGACGCAGAAATTCTGGCGATTGGCGGTGGAGCTGCCGGCGATTTTACCATTACTGGTGATCCAGGCCGGGCCTACACAATCAGTTTTTCAGCAAGTGCGACGATTAGCGATGGCGGCGGCAATACCATGAATGTCGACAATTTCTCCGATACCAGTACAGGTACGCTTCCAGCTGCGACTGAGACTTTCCAGGTCGGGGCAACTCTCAATGTGGGTGCCAGCCAGCCAGCCGGGGCATACTCCACCGCTAATGGTGGTGGTTCAGCTTACACCATAACCGTGAATTACAACTAGAAGACAAACTTCTGAACGGTATCAGGCAAGCTAGAGGGGCGCAATCGAAGTTCGGCTGCGCTTTTTTCAGGCCCGAACACTGGCAAATTATGGTCACTAGCAAACAATTGGCAGGAAGATACACTATTAGTGTGCTGGTCACATTAATGTTGTTTGTCGGTGTTTCCTCCAAATCGTTTGCAGCAGGCGAACTCATGGTGACCCCGACACGGGTCGTGTTCGAGCCGAGAACTCGTTCTGCTCAGGTGACATTAGTCAATCAGGGTGGCGAAACCAGTAATTTTCGAATTTCGTTTATACGTCAGAACATGACCGAAAGCGGTGATTTTGTCGAAGTCGCGGAAAGTGAAGCAGGCCTGTTCTCTGACCCAATGATTCGATATTCTCCCCGTCAGGTTAGCCTTCCTCCAGGCCAGTCTCAGGTGATACGCCTGTTGTTGCGTAAACCAGGTGATTTGACTGATGGCGAATATCGGTCTCACATGTTGTTTCAGGCTTTGCCGTCCCCGGCATCGACAAGTGTTGGCAATGTTGCAGGTAGTAGTTCAGATGGCATATCAATTGAGTTAATCCCTATAGTCGGCGTATCGATTCCGGTAATAGTGCGGCATGGTGATTTGAATAGCACGGTTACATTAACTAACCCTGAAATTACTCTGTCTAATGACCCGACTGGCAGTCTAAAAATTTCTGTTGATATTAATCGCCAGGGTAATAGTTCGGCCTATGGTGATTTCAGGGCTACGTTTAGCCCGAATGAAGGCCAGCCGATCATCATTGCGCAAGCTAATAGTGTAGCCGTATACGCCAACATTAATAAACGCCACTTTGAAATGCCGATAACTGTTCCCACAGGGTTCCAGCTTTCAAATGGCGTCATTGACATTGTATTTATCAAATCCGGCTCGGACGCCGAGTCCGGCAAGATGGCTCAAACCAGCCTTGTCCTAAACTAATCAAATGTACCGCGAACATGAATACGACTGGCAACATGGCAGGCTTTCAAAGGCTGTGGCTGGCGATTCTACTGACAGTCTCGTTATTCGCTAACGCGCAAGATAGTAACCCTTCCGTTACCAGAAACTGGACACCCAGTAGTCTGGACCTGCGTATTCTCGAAGTTCGCGTTGAACAATATACATTCGATGATGTTGTTCCTGCTTATCAGTTCGAAGATATCATTCTACTGCCGCTGGGTATAGTCAGTGAAATAATGGATATCGCTATTAATGTCAGACCAGAAGTTGCCTCAGGCTTTGTACTCAACGAAGATCGCACTTTTTACCTCGATATCGCTCGTAATGAAATCACCCTGCAAGGAGATATAGCTTCCTACGATGTCAACAGGGTGCATGTACTGGACAATGATATTTATGTCGATTCCAACCTGCTCGGCGACTGGTTGAATATGACATTTGATATTGATCTATTCGCAGCACGCATATGGATACATTCAGAAGAGCCTTTGCCCTTTCAGAAACAACTCGAACGGGATAAACGTATCTCCCGTGCGATGTCCCGATTACAGCCGCAGCAGGCACAATTTCCCCGCCACATCGAGCCCTATCAAAGCTGGAACATGCCATTCATCGACCAGACGCTACGCTTAAGTGAGAGAAAGACCAGTAACGGTGATACCACGACTAACTATCAATATACCACCTATGCGACTGCTGACCTTGCGAAGATGGAATCAGCACTATATTTCACCGGTAATGACAACGACGGCAGCGAGGATTTTCGCATCACATTTGGCCGAAAGGACCCAGATGGAGGTTTGCTGGGCTTTCTGGATGCAAGGGAGTTTAGCTTCGGGCACCTGCCCGAACCGCGCCTCGCACTGATCAATCAGCCCGGCACTCTAGAAGCAGGTGTCAGTGCCAGTAATTTTCCTCTTGGGCGTCAAATCGAATTCGATCGCCATCGTTTTATCGGAGATTTGCTGACAGACTGGGAAGTCGAGCTGTATCGCAACAATGCCCTGATCGGATATCAACCGCAACCAGTAAACGGCCAGTACGATTTTCAGGATGTCCCGCTACTGTTTGGCAGAAACCATTTTCGACTGGTATTTTATGGGCCGCAAGGCCAGATCCGAGTAGAGGAACATAACTTTGATCTCAATCAATCACTCACCAGGGCAGGCGAGAATTATTATCGCATCACAGCCACCGAGGACGAAGTGGGTGACGGTCGCGCGGTTTTGCAATACGACCTGGGATTGAATAAGCGTTTATCTGCCAGTTTAAACCTCGCCAGTATTCCTTTGCAGGATGCCGTCGAACTAGAGCAACATAATTACCTGAATGCAGGGTTGAGAAGTTATTGGGACAATTTGTTTGTCGACCTCGATTTCATCGACGATTCGAACGGCGGCAATGCGACGCAGTTAAACCTTCAAACCCGGTTGGGTAGCACCATTTTTGGCTTTACAGAAACCGTGCTCGATGAGTTTTTCAGCGAAGAATTCCGACCGTTAGAAATTGAACTGTCACGCCGAAGTCGTTTGCGAATTGATACGGCTATTGCACCAGGTATTTTACCGCGAATACCTGTCAGCTTTGAGTTCAAACGCGATGAATTTGCCAGTGGTGGAGA